>CALBDR010000032.1 GCA_937927525.1 uncultured Candidatus Melainabacteria bacterium | reverse complement strand
CTTTGATATTGAATGGAGGGTTAGCCATAACAAAGTCTGCTTTAAGATCTGGGTGTTGGTCATCAAGGAATGTATCAGCGTTCTTTTTACCGAAATTAAAGTCAATTCCCCTAATAGCCATATTCATAGCCGCTAGTTTCCAAGTAGTCGGATTGGATTCTTGACCATAAATAGAAATATTTCTTCTTTGCTCAGATGCATTATAGTGCTTGTCTTTAGCATGCTCTTCAATAAACTTATCGCTTGATACAAAGAAACCACCAGAGCCCATCGCAGGGTCATAAACTCTACCTTCATAGGGTTCAAGCATTTCTATGATTAAAGTTACTATACTTTTAGGGGTGTAATATTGCCCACCTTGTTTACCTTCTGCTTTAGCAAACTCACCTAAAAAGTATTCATAGACATGTCCCAAGATATCTTTACTTTGAAGATTTAGCCTTTTACCTTTTAGTTCAGGTTTAGAGAAACTAGTATCGGAGAAAGTATTAATTAAGCCGATTAGTTTATCACTATCAACCTCAAACCTAGTTATTCTATTTAATATACCTTTTAATTTAGGGTTTTCTTTTTCAATTTCATCAAGTGCATTATCAATCAGCCAAGAAACTGATTTAAGCTTGACGTCTTGTCCTTTAGAATCCTGCCATAGGATTGAACCAGGAGCTAGAGTAGCTTTCTCTTTTATAGTTTTCCATCTAGCATTAGTAGGAACCCAGAAGACATTCTTTTCTTTATAGTAGTCGACAATTTCTAGCTCTTCTCTAATCGCTTCATCATAGTCTGCCTCCGTATCAAAATTATGCCTAGATAGATAATAATCATTATCCTCGTATTCTTCTTTGAATAGCTTGACTAACTCTTCTTGCCTTTCTTCAAAAGCATCAGAGACATATTTTAAGAAGATTAAACCTAAAACAACATGCTTATAGTTAGCAGCGTCCATATTTGAGCGCAATTTATCAGCAGCTTTCCATAGCTTAGTGTCTAGTTCGTTTAAGAATTCTTGCTCTAATTTATCCATAAAATCATTTCAGAAAAACTGAATATATCTTATTGTAATGGAATATTAAGAATTTTGGCTAACAAGAAAATATCATTTCATTTCCAAAACAAGAAAAAAACTTCCTATTCATGGAATAATATAAAGAGAATGAAACTCGAAGAGTTTTTAAAAATAACAGCAAACTCGCCCATTGTTTCAGTGAAAATGATGGAGAAGCTTGGTTATGAAAGCAATTCACTGAGAAGACAATTACATAACTGGAGAGAAAAAGGCTATGTAGTCAAGCTTAAAAAGGGCTTATATGCCTCATTAGGTATAGAAAAGAAAAAAAGCTTTTCAAGTTTTCATGTAGCTTCGATTCTATATGGTGATAATTCATATATTAGCCTTGAATCTGCTTTAAGTTACTATGGCTTAATCCCAGAAGCTGTTTACAACACGATTTCAGTTAGTACTAGCAAAACCAAAACATTTGAAACTGACTTGTCTAACTTTATCTATAAACATGTAAAAAAAGAACTATTTGATTATTTCCTTATAAAAAAGGATGAATATTCAGCATATTATCGCATTGCAGAAGCAGAGAAAGCTTTATTAGATTACATATACTTGAAATACAAAGAAGAAGACGAAATTAGTGAAGAATATTTTGATGAAGCTTTAAGATTGCAGAATTACGAAGTTTTGGATATAGCTAAACTTGAAGAATTAGAATCATTATTTAAGATGAAAAAAATATCACAAGCAGTAAAAGTTTTAACAAGGATGATAAAAAATGCTTAACTACTTGAAACAAGAAATCTGCAAATATAATAGCAAAGAAGAAAAGTTTAATCACCTTAGAGAGATTTTACAAATTCAAGCACTCAAATTCATTGACAAACTAAACTACAGCTCAAATATTGCCTTTGTAGGAGGAACTGCTCTAAGGATTTTATACAAAGTCAAGAGATTTTCTGAAGATTTAGATTTTAGCTTAATCAACAAAGAAAATTTCTCTTTTGAAAAGATGACAAAAGATTTGATTCGAGAATTTTCACTTTTAAATATTGATTTAAGTGTAAATACTAAAACCAAAAACAATGTCTACATAGCGCAATTAAAATTTTCAAAGCTACTCTATGAGCTAAATTTAAGTAATTTAAAAGAGCAAAAACTCTATATAAAACTTGAATTAGATACGAATCCACCTCAAGGAGCTAATTTAGAATATTCTATCCAAAAAGAATTCTTTGGAATAAAGCATTATGCTATTGAAAGCCTTTATGCAGGCAAATTACATGCTTTACTGTATAGAAAATATACAAAGGGAAGAGATTTTTATGATTTCATGTGGTATTTAACCAATAATATAAATGTAAACCTTGAACTATTAAACAATGCTATTAGTCAAAGTACTACTAGAAAATCAAAACTAGATAAGAAAAAACTAAAAGAAAAACTCATCGAAATGATTTCTAAAACTGATTTCAAAAAAGTAAATGAAGATCTTGAAACATTTATATTTGACAAAAATGAACTAAAATTAATCACAAAAGAGAATTTCCTAAATCTTCTTAAGCAAAACCGCCACTTGCTATAATCATACAGCGAAATGCCTGAAACCCTAATGAAAGAAACTCTAACTGAACTTACAGCAATCTCCCCAATCGATGGCAGATATAGGTCTAAAGTAGAAAAATTAGAAAAATATTTCAGTGAAGCTGCTCTGATTCATTACAGAATTAAAATGGAAATTGAATATTTAACTTTCATGTCAGATTACCCAGGAATTAATTTACGCAAATTTACTGAGGATGAAAAAGACTTATTAAGAAAAATCTATAAAACTAGCTGGGATAAAGCTTCAGCTGTAAAAGAACACGAAAGCATTACTAATCACGATGTTAAATCTGTCGAGTATTTCATCAAAGATGAAATCACAGGGACTAGTTTAGAAGATGTGAAGGAGTGGATTCACTTTGCTACGACATCAGAAGATACTAACAACATAGCTTATACATTAATGTTGAGTGATGCTTTAGCAAAAGAACTTATACCTAACTTAGAGAAATTAAATTCTAAAATTAATGACTTTGCTCATGAATATGCTCAAACTGCCATAATGGCAAGAACTCACGGGCAAGCAGCTTCGCCTAGTACATTTGGAAAAGAGTTTAAATTATTTTCACATAGAATATCAAGAGAAATAGCAAAGTTAAAAGAACTCAAATTAACAGCTAAGTTAAATGGTGCTACTGGAAATTATAATGCTCACCTAGCAGCTTTCCCTGATTTAGATTGCTTTGACTTTACTAAAAAATTCATAGATCAACTTAATCAAAATCAAAGCCAAAAAATTGAAGCTAATTTGATTACTAGCCAAATCGAATCACATGATACAATAGCTGAGCTTTTTAATATTATCGAAAGAGTTAACACGGTACTTATAGGCTTTAATCAGGATATTTGGAGATATATCAGTGATAGTTGGCTTACTCAAAAAGTAAATGAAAAAGAGGTTGGTTCATCTACTATGCCTCATAAGGTTAATCCGATTGATTTTGAAAATAGTGAAGGAAACTTAGGTTTAGCAAATGCTCTACTGCATTTCTTTTCATCTAAACTCCAAATCTCACGTCTACAGAGAGATCTTTCAGACTCAACAGTAATGAGAAATATAGGCTTAGCTTTTGCTTACAGTATTATCGCCTATAAATCATCTCTAAAAGGTCTAAATAAGCTAAGTGTAAATGAATCAGTTACAGAAAAAGCTTTAATTGAAAATACTCAGGTTATTGCAGAAGCTATTCAAACAGTTTTAAGAAGGGAAAATTTCCCAGTTCCATATGAAGCATTAAAAGCTCTTAGTAGAGGTAGAACTCTTACTCAAAATGACTTTATTCAATTTATAGATAGCCTCGAAGTGAATGACCTAATCAAAACTGAATTAAAAAAATTTACCGCATTAAATTATATAGGCATTGCAAGTAAAATAGCTAATCTCTAATAACATTAATGATAAAATGCTCATTATGTCAATTAGACTGAGTATTGCACCTAAGCAAAAATTAGATATTAGCAAAACGAAGCTAGCAGCTTATAAAAATACTATTGACTTAATTAAAGTACTAAATTCATACAGCATTGACCTTAAACTAGCCAATGAAGAAAAGCAAAGTATTGAAAAATTATTTCTAAACTCTGAAATAGAGGAATTAAAAATTAATGAAAGTATTGTAGATTATGATTTTGATTATTTAGTTGAGATATCATTTTTAGCTGGAGTAACGGATAATCAAGCAAAAACAGCCAAACAATCAATCGCTCAATACCTGAAAAAAAACCTTGACGGTGAAGTTTTTTCATCAAAAATATACCTACTTAAAACTAATAGTACTAAAGAAGAAATCTTTGAAGATTGCTCTTTACTATACAATCCACTTATAGAAAAAATCAAAATACTAAGCAAATCAGAAATTAACCCTGAGAGCTTCAAGAACTTAGCCTATGTAAAACTTAGCAACACGAAAACTTCATACAACTCAGTAAATATAGATATTAGGGATGAAGAGTTAATCGAACTAGGTAAATTTGGTATCTCTAATGAAGACGGTTCTAGAAGAGGACCACTTGCTTTAGATCTAGATTATATGAAAGTAATCAAAGATTACTTTTTAAATACTGAGAAGAGAAATCCTACTGATATTGAATTAGAAGCTATAGCTCAAACCTGGTCTGAGCACTGTAAGCACACAATTTTTGCCGACCCCATAGATGAAGTAAAAGACGGTCTATATAAAGCTTATATAAAGCAAGCAACGAATGAAATCCGCAAAAAAAAGGGAGAAAAGGACTTTTGTGTCTCTGTTTTTTCAGACAATGCTGGAATTATAGAATTCAATGAAGAGTATAATATCTGTCATAAAGTAGAAACACATAACAGTCCATCAGCTTTAGATCCATTTGGTGGGGCAATAACTGGAATAGTTGGTGTAAACCGTGATGCTGTAGGATGTGGTCTAGGAGCAAAGCCAGTAGCAAATACTTTTGGCTTCTGTTTTGCAGACCCTGCTGATAAAGAACCACTATTTAGAGATAAAGATCTAAAGCAAAAAATGCTTAGCCCAAGAAGAATCATGGAAGGAGTAATCGAAGGGGTCAATGTCGGTGGCAACTGCTCAGGCATACCTACCGTAGATGGTTTTACATACTTTGATTCTAGCTTTAAAGGTAAGCCACTAGTATTTGTAGGAACTCTGGGTTTAATTCCTAAAATTATTAAAACAGAAGAAGTCGAATTAAAGACTGAAGAAAAATCAGCTCAGCCAGGAGATTACATAGTATTACTTGGAGGTAGAACTGGACTTGACGGTATTCATGGAGCTACATTTTCATCTGTGGAAATGGACGAAAGCTCGCCAGCAACTGCTGTTCAAATCGGAGACCCAATAACTCAGAAAAAACTAAGTGATGCCATTATTAAAGAAGCTAGAGATTTACATTTATTCAATAGCATCACAGACTGTGGTGCAGGTGGTATTTCATGTTCAATAGCAGAAATGGCAAAAGAGTCAAATGGTTGCAGAGTTAATCTAAATAAAGTTCCACTAAAATATTCAGGCTTGAGCGCTTGGCAAATCTGGATTTCAGAATCTCAAGAACGCATGACTCTTGCAGTAGCACCAGAAAAATGGTCACAATTAAATGAAATTATGCAGAAGCATGACGTAGAGGCTACAGTAGTAGGTGAATTCACTGATTCTGGAAGATGCTTAGTCTACCATAATGAAAACGAAGTACTAAATTTAGACCTAGAGTTTCTTCATAATGGTTTACCTAAAAGAGATTTAGTAAGTAATAAACCAAAAGAATTAGAAATATCTTCAACAGAATTACTTTCTGAATACGGAAAGTTAGTAAAAGGAGATAAACTTGAAACTAATTTTAAAAACTTAATCTCATCATTAAACATCGCAAGTCATGAATATATAAATCAACAATACGACCATGAAGTTCAATCCAGTTCAGTAATTAAACCATTACAAGGTATAAATAAAGTAAATGGTGAATTTGCCGTAGTAAGACCTGACTTAAAAAGTAACAAAGCTGTTGCTTTAAGTCATGCACTCTACCCTAGCTACTCAGAGTATGATTCATATAAAATGGCAGCAGCTGCTATAGATACAGCTATAAGGAACCTAATAGCAGCAGGAGTATCTATAAACGACATAGCTCTCTTAGATAATTTCTGTTGGTGCAGCGCAAATGAACCTGAAAGGCTCTATCAGCTAAAACAAGCAGCAAAAGCTTGTTATGACTATGCAGTAGCATATGGCACTCCTTATATCTCAGGTAAGGACAGCATGTTTAATGACTTTAAGGGTTATAACTCAGCAGCTGAAGCGGTAAAAATTTCGATAGATCCGACTTTATTAATATCATCAGTCGGGGTTTTAGAGAATTCTATAGACGCTATTTCTCTTGATCTTAAAGCTGCAGATGATTTGATTTATGTCTTAGGAATTACTGAAAACACACTTAGTGAAATTAATGCAGTAACTAATAAAAAACTTTATGAACTTTATCATAAAGCAGTCAAAGCAGGCATTATCAACTCTGCTGTTTCTGTTAATAAAGGTGGCTTAGGGGTTGCCCTCTTCAAAATGGCTTTAGCAGGTAATTTTGGTGCAGTTGTTAATCTAGATAACTTAAAAACTAATCTTAATGATAGTGAAACTAAATTATTCTCTGAGTCCCAAGGTAGAATCATCTTCTCTATAAATCCAGAATTTAAGGAGAAATTAGAAAGTATTTTTACTAATAACGAGCTTTCACTTATAGGGAAAGTACAAGCAGATAAATCATTAGTAATAAATTCTAATAATAAAGAGCGACTTAACTTAAAAGTAGAAGACACTGACTATAAGAGATTTTCAAAAGGATTTTATAATGGCTAAAGTTTTAATACTATCTGGCTTCGGAATTAACTGTGAAGAGGAAAGCAAATATGCTTTTGAACTAGCAGGAGCAAATCAAGTTGATATTTATCACATCAATGATTTAATCAAGAATAAATCAATTTTAAATAACTATGAGGTACTTTGTTTTCCTGGTGGTTTTTCATTTGGCGATGACTTAGGCTCTGGCAAAGCATTTGCTAATATCGTAAGAAACAACTTATTAGATGAAATAGGAAAATTCATTGAACAAAAAAAGCTCATAATCGGCATCTGCAATGGTTTTCAAGTACTTACAAATTTAAATTTATTACCAGGAGCCTTAACCCGCAATGAATCTGGCTTATACATAGATAAATGGGTAAAACTAAAAATCAACCCAGGAAATAATAGTCCATGGTTACAAGGTATTTCAGATATAGAATTGCCAATAGCTCATGGTGAAGGAAAGTATCAGATAAATGAAGATGATCTAACTAATATTAAAAGTAATAATCAGATTGCCTTTAGCTACGAAGAAAATCCAAATGGTTCACTCGAAAACATTGCTTCAGTTAGTAACTATGAAGGAAGAGTAATAGGAATGATGCCCCACCCTGAAAGAGCTATATTTTTTACTCAAGATCCTCTCTGGACACTTAAAAAAGATAAACTACAAAGAGAGTCCAAAGATTTACCAGAGTATCTTCCAGCGATTAAAATTTTTAAAAATGCTGTTAAATATGTTAGTTCTGAGTTAACAGAAAAGGTCTAAAAAAATATAGAAATAATAAACATACTTAGCTATACTTAAAATATCAAGATGCGAAGCTTAAATGAAAAGTGTGGAATATTTGGAATTTTTGGTGATCAATTTGATGTAAGTCGTCTAAGCTTCTATGGCTTATTCGCCTTACAACACAGAGGACAAGAAGCAACTGGAATAGCAGTCTCTAACGGAGAGAAGATCGACTGCTATAAAGATACAGGACTTGTAAATCAAGTCTACTCAGAAGAAACTATTTCATCAATGCAAGGTTTCATGGCAATCGGGCACGTACTTTATACAACTTGTAAAAGAGGGACAGCAGAGCATATTCAGCCAGTAACACCTAAAAATGGTAATATTGCTTTAGTTCATAATGGTAATTTACCAAGTACTAAAGCGCTTGAAGCATTTTTGAAATCTGAAAATATAAATATTGAAAATATGAACGATTCTGAAATGATGGCAGAGGCTATTAGTCACTATATTGAAAAAGGTTTTGAATTAGAAGATGCTGTTAAAAAAAGTTACCCCATGTTTACAGGAGGCTTTTCAGTGCTGGTAATGAATAATGATTCACTAGTAGCTATTAGAGATGAATATGGAGTCAGACCCTTTTCTATAGGAAAATTAGAAGATGGTTATATCTTCTCATCTGAATCGTGTTCATTCAACACCATTTCAGCAGAGCTTCTGAGAGAAGTAATGCCTGGAGAAATGGTAGTAGTAAACAAAAGAGGGATAAGATCAGAGCAATTAGCTTTACCTAAACCTAAACTAGACATATTTGAATTTGTTTACTTCGCTCGCCCAGATAGTACTATAAATGGTAAATTAGTTCACGAAGTAAGAAATAGAACAGGCTTACAGCTTGCTGATGAATACCCTCTCGACGTAGATATGGTAGTCCCTGTCCCCGACACAGCAATTCCAGCTGCAAGCTCATACGCAAGAAAACTTAATATCCCATTTGAAATGGCTTTAATTAAAAATAGGTATATCCAAAGAACATTTATACAACCTAATCAGAGACTTCGGAAAATGGGTGTAAAAATGAAACTAAATACACTTGATCCTGTTATTCAAGGAAAGAGAATTGCTCTTATAGATGATTCTATAGTAAGAGGTACTACCTCCCAACAAATCGTGCAGTCATTATTCGAAGCTGGAGCAAAAGAAGTTCATTTCCTAGTTTGCTCTCCTCCAGTACGTTTCCCTGATTTTTATGGAGTAGATACCCCTAAACAGGATAATCTCATTGCAGCAACAAAGTCACTTTCTGAGATTAGAGAGTTTATCGGAGCTACATCAATGTACTACCTTAGCTTAGACGGATTAATTTCAGCGATAGGCTTGCCACCTAAGCAACTTTGTACTTCATGTTTCACTGGTGAGTATCCTATAGATCTTCATGAAAGAGATTTAGAAGTTAAGTTCGATCTAAAGCATGATTTAGAGAGCTTTTCAGATAAATCCTACGGTAAACAATTCTTTAAAGATAAAGTGATTTATAATCACTTTTAAATCTATGACAGAGAATCAAGAAGAAATAAAAAAATTTAATTTAGTTATTCTAATATCTGGGTCTGCCAGCACAGCTATAGCTGTGCATAAAGCTATAGAATCAGGTGAACTTTTAAATATAAACATTAAAAAAATAATAAGTAATAGTCCTAGAATTTCAGGAATTAAAAATCTTATAGATGCAGGTTTCCCTAAAGAAAAAATTAAAGCCATAGATAAAAAAGAAATTAACAATGAAAAACTTTTTAATGAAGAGCTATTCAAATCTATTAATGAAACTGAACCAGACTTAATCTGCCAGTTTGGCTGGCTTTGTAAAACTCCATTAAATCTAATCAAAGCATATCCAGGAAAAATTATTAACCAACACCCAGGACCACTTGATACAGCAAATGGCATATTTGGTGGTAAAGGCATGTATGGAATACATGTCCATAGAGCAGTCTTAGACTTCGCTAAAAAGAATCCTGATTTCACTCACACTAAAGCAACGACACACTATGTTACTGAAGAATACGATGAAGGTAAAATCATTGCAACAAAGGAATTA
The DNA here is from genome assembly GCA_937927525.1 of uncultured Candidatus Melainabacteria bacterium. Lineage (GTDB taxonomy): Bacteria > Cyanobacteriota > Vampirovibrionia > LMEP-6097 > LMEP-6097 > DT-14. Next base: position 11,211 of record CALBDR010000032.1, on the reverse strand, counting down.
GAAATCAACACTGAAGAAAGTCCTGAAAGTCTTGCTGCAAGACTATTGCCACTTGAGCATCGATTGCAAATAGAAGTTATAAACAATCTAAAAGAACAAGCTATGCTTTCCCTATCTGATTCTTAGAAGAGTCATTTGCTAAATCAATATTAATATTAACTTCTCCTAGTGCATCAAGTTTACTTTGATCTAAATCCATATCCTCAAGCTCAGTATAAGCTTGTAATCTACCATCAGAATCTAATAGGTGCTCAATATGAGCATTTTCAAATTCATCAAATAGCTCAACTTTTCTTTTAATAACTTGATCTTCACCCTGATCTATCATTGAATCATAATACGTAATTCCTTTACCATCAGCCTGATACATTAAGCGTAATTTTTCCTCATCATCAAGATCTTCTTCATTCTCTAAACCTAAAACTGTTGAAAAAAGGGAATCATTATCAGTCAATGCTGCTTCTGTCATAGTTTCAGTAGCATCACCTAAGCGAGTGTCTTCAGCATGAATACCGCGTTCTCTTTTTTCTTTTATTGAAATAGAATCAGCTTCATTTTTTAGCTCAATTAAAATTGCATCAACATTTTGAGCTGTGACTTTTCCAGTAAGAGGGTAATTAAGCTTTGAAGCAAGAAGCTTAGCTTGAGTTATTTTTGCAGAAGCAGTCATTTCTTGAAGTTCTAACAAAGAGGGTCTCTCGTTCTTATCATCAACTTCTTTATTATGATCTAACTTATCAGTTGTAAAGTTACTGTTGACTGCATCCATAACCATTAGCCTCTCTCTTTACATTTATACATAAAAAAGTTATCAGAGAGTTAAGAAGGACTTATTAAGACTTGAATCTAAGATCTTAAACAATTGCCCACACATGAAATTATTTTAAACCCAAGCATATTGTTTATATAATATCCTATTCATAGTTTATGATATAGACATGAAAACTAAAAGCTCTATGCTAATAAACAAAACTAGTAAGATTATAGTTATAGATGAAGGATTTTCAGCAGAAAAAGAGGTTTCACTCAGATCAGGTCGCAATGTAGCTAATCTTCTAAGTAAATCTGGCTATGATCAAACAAAATCGCTACATCTCAGTTCAAAAGAAGACTTAAAAAAGATCATAGATTTAAAATTAAACAATGAAATTGACCTAGCTGTTCTAATGACTCATGGAACATTCGGTGAAGATGGTGCACTTCAAGGATTATTAGAATTACTTGAAATTCCTTATACTGGTTCTAAGCTTAAAGCTAGCGCAAATTGCATGGATAAAATCACTACTAAAGCTATCTTAAAAGCAAATAATCTTCCTGTATTTGAGAATTTAAACATAGAAGAACTAATATTAGATAAAGAAAGTAGTGAATTCCCTGTTATCTTAAAAGCTAGAGCAGATGGTTCTAGTGTCGGTATAGAAAAAATTGATGACTTTAAAGAATTAAAAGCTTTACTTGAAAAAGATGCAAATAAATTAAATGACGTAAAAGCTAATAAAATTTTCATTGAACCCTTTATTCGAGGGGTTGAAATTACAACCAGTATAATCCCATATAATGAAAAACTTTATACAGAGCTAGACATAGATATAACTAGTTTAAAAAACAACAAAGATATTCTAATAGATAAAAATCTCATATCACTCGCTTTATTAAAACTGATCCCAGAAAATGAATTCTACGATTATGAAGCGAAGTATACAGCAGGAAAAACCACCTTTGAACTTCCAGCACAAATATCACAAGAACTAGCTAAAAAGATTCATAGTTACGCTATAAAAGCATATAGGGCACTAGAGTGTAGTGGCTTTGCTAGAGTAGATTTCATAATTAAAGATGCAGATACTAATCCAGGAATAAATATTCTAGAAATTAATACCCTCCCTGGTATGACTGATACCAGCGACCTTCCAGCGCAAGCTAAAGCATCTGGCTTAAGCCAAGAAAATTTAATTGAACTGTTAATAAATAGTAACCAATGAAAAAACTCCAATTATACTTTTCAATATCAATTCTTTTCATACTTTACTCACTCACTATATTTGCTGATAAAGTAGCACCTTATGATCCTATAGAACAGAATCCTATGGCTGGCTATGCCAGCCCGCATAAAATCCATATAGATAAAAATGGTTTATACATCTTTGCCCAGAAATATCTGACAAATCAAGAAACTTATAAAAAAGAAAGTCTAAATACAGACAAAAAATACTATCTTCAATTTTTCACAAAAAATAACCTTGGAGAGTTTAAAATCTTATCTTTAAAAAAAGAAGCAAAAGACAATACACATATATATTTATTTGGAGCTGATCAACTCGGTAGAGACTTACTCTCACGTATAATTCATGGTGCAAAGCCTAGCCTGACTATAGGTTTTTTGGGTTTAATAATCATTTTCCCGATAGGGGTACTCTATGGAGCTATCTCTGCATACTCAGGAGCCCTCATAGACAATATAATGATGCGCATTGCTGAAGCAATTATGAGCTTCCCCAGCTTTTACTTACTAATAATCTTAGCTTCATTATTACCGGCAAGTCTTAGCAATAGTGAAAGGTTTGCCTTGATAACATTAATACTGTCCTTCACTTCTTGGGCTGGCTTAAGCAGGGTTATTAGAGGAATGTTACTTTCAATAAAATCAGAGAACTATGTAATCAGTGCTGAATTAATGGGGGATAAGTCTATTAATATTATTAATAAGCATTTAATTCCTCAAACTTTTAGTTATCTTATCGTAGCTGGAACCCTGGCTGTACCAGGCTTTATCATAGGCGAATCAGCATTAAGCTTTTTGGGCTTCGGGATTAACCAACCAGACCCAAGTTGGGGAAACATTCTTAGTGAAGCCAAAGAATTAAGCAATATAATCACGAAACCAATTCTGCTGATTCTGCCTTCCTCACTTATATTTTTATCTGTTTATAGCTATAACGTGATTGGTGATTACTTAAGAGATAAATTTGACCCAAGAAACAAGCTATAATCTAAGTCTATGCAAAAATTAGTTGATATAGATGCCCTAAAAAACAGAGTAATTAATACTATTAGAGAAGTTCCTGACTTCCCGAAAGTAGGAATTAACTTTAAAGATATAACTCCAGTCTTACAAGACATTGCATTATTTAACAGCGTTATCGATCATTTTCATAGTGAAGTTTTAGAACATAAAGTGGATTCCGTTCTAGGAATTGAGTCGAGAGGCTTTCTTTTCGGCATCCCTTTAGCTAGTAAATTAAATAAACCCTTTGCACCAGTTAGAAAACCTGGGAAACTTCCAGCTGAAACAGTAAAAGAAAGTTACATATTAGAATACGGTGAAGATAGCCTAGAGATTCATAAAGATGCATTTGATGCTAATAAAGGAAGAAACATTTTAATAGTTGATGACTTACTTGCTACCGGTGGAACAGCTTTAGCTACTTATAAATTAGCCAAAAAGCTAGGTGCAGAAAACGTTACACTAATAACCCTAATAGAACTTAGCTTTCTAAATGGAAGAGATAAGCTTGAAGAAGCTGGGCTTAATGTGAAATCTATGATTTCATATTAATAGTGAGAAAAGACCATCACTCAAGCAAACAATATATGGAAAGGTGAACAAAAAAACTAAATAGTTTACTTTGATGATTTTTTTATAGGAAACTTAAGGAATAAATTATAAGTGATCTTATGAAAAAATCAGTAAAAGCATTTATACCAATACTTACATTCACATACAATGCTTATAAGTACGAAAAGTCCACTTCTTGCTAAATTCATAGATCTAGAATGTAGTGACGGAGATTGTTCTATCAATGCAACAATTGATGATAAAGATTTAAAGCTTGATTTTGAGGAAGATACTGAGATAGTAAAATTAAGGTTAAGTAAGACACTTATAGGTAGTCACATCAATTCAGATAAAGCCTTAAAAGTCACAATATTCAATGGTCCAGTAGCCGCTGGTGATATTCTTTGATCTACAACTATAGACTTAAGAAGTATAAAGAATAAGAATAGGAGAATTCCTTTAGATTTTATAGTTCCAAGATTTACTGGAGAAAAAGAGCTATACATAGAGCTTACAGATATTGATCATCAGCTAATAGTTCTCTATAAAGTCTTTATAAACGGATTAGATAAGGGTTTAGAAGATGAATTCACTACTATAGATCCAGATGACGTTGGAATTATTGATAAAAAAGATTGTGCTAATTTAAGAAATTTATGGGATAGAATCGAATGTAATAATGACGAATTAATCCTTAAGAGATTAGCCTTTGAATTAGATAATAATGTTGAATCTGGTGAAAGCTTCATAGTAAAGGATGAGAAAGGAAACTACATAATTAAAATCCCCTCAGCTCACTTAGTCGAAGCAAGCCTAGAAGCACAGAGAATAATCAATGAAGAAAAAGAAGCAGAAAGAATAGCAGAAGAAGAGGCTGCAAAAGAAAATGGTAGCTTTGTAGCTCCTCATATTTTCAATCTTGATTTTACTAATGGCAGACTTCAGTATAGTGATGAAACTAGAAAAATAGATATCCCGAATTATAGTGATATTAATAGTTATACTAGAGGAATCTATGAAGGAAGAATAAGCAGGCTTGAGGGTATTATTGCAGAATTATCTAAAAAATTAGGAGTCGTAGTTGAACAGATTAAAGAGCCAGAAGAAGCTGAAGAAACTAGCTCTAATAATGAAACTGAAGATAATTCAGGCGGAGAAACTGCTACAGAAGAAGATATTGATGAAACATATACTATGGCAAAAATTGCCTTCTCTATAAATAAAGTTATAAATTCTTTTAATGGTATTCTATTTAAAATTAGAAGAGAAAGTAATAACTGCTTTGTTAGTACTTGGTTTGAACAAGTAGCATCATTAAATCCTGCATATCAAAACTCTCCAGATAAACAACCATTATTCAACTCAACATCTAAACCTTATGGTATTAAATTTGATACTGGAGCTGAAGTTGACACAAGGCAGGTCATCTTTGAAGAAGGTGGAACCACTAATGGTCTCAATGTTTACATTGAAAATGGACAAATCTACTGATCAATCTGGTCTCAGAGTACAGGCTGGTCTTATACATATATCAGCACAGCAATTGGTCCTAATCAAGAACACACACTTAGATTTCACTATGATGGTACAGAAGGTTTCTTAGAGGCTTACTTAGATGGTCAAAGAATTAAGAGAGTACTTGCAGGAGAAAAGTTAGCTAAGCACATTGGAAATAATGGTATTGGTGCACAAGTCGAACATTCATACTACCTAACTGGTAGTGATTCTAGAATGGAAGACTTTGCTTTTAAGGGAACTATTATGGAGTTTATTTATTATTAAACTACTCCCTGAAGTAATTCAAAAGTAGCTTGTTTAAGGTTTTCTTGTCTCATCAATGACTCTCCGATAAGAAAACCTTTAGCCCCAGCTTCGTAAAGTAATTTCACGTCTTCGCTATTATCTATTCCTGATTCAGATACTACATACCTTGACTTTAGTATGGATGAGTATTTCTCAAGTAAATCTAAGGAGACTTTAAGATCCACTTCAAAATTATTCAAATTACGATTATTAATCCCTATAACTGAAATATCAGTACTAAGGGCTCTTTTAAGCTCTTCCTCATTATGCACCTCTAATAAGACATTAAGTCCAAGTGACATGGCATAAGAGAAAAGAATATTTATTTCTTTATCTGATAGAACAGAAGCTATAAGTAGAATAGCTGAAGCTCCAGCAATTTTAGCTTGGAGGATTTGTCTGCGATCAATTATAAAATCTTTTCTAAGAGTAGGTAATTGAGAGCTTTTAGAAACTATCGATAGATATTTTAGAGATCCTTGAAAGTATTGCTCATCAGTAAGTACTGACAGAATATGAGCTCCACCAGATTTATAATCTTCAGCAAGCTTAATTGGTTCAAAGTCTTCTCTTATTAAACCTTTACTAGGGCTAGCTTTTTTAAGCTCTGCTATTAAGACAGGACCATAAGTCTTTTTAAAAACATCAATAAATCTAGAGTTGAAACTAGATTCATTCATTTCTTGATTTTTTAAGACTAATTCTAAGGCAGATATACTTGGTGTGTCTTCAAGTTCTTTTCTTTTAGTAGCAATAATTTCATCAAGTATATTTGTCATTTAGATATGACTTAATAATAACAGCTGTTTAAGAAAAAATCCTAGACTTTAAATCTTCTGCAAAAGCAATAAGTTCTATTTTCTTTACAAAATCAATAGTCGCTTTTTCATTTTCAGCAGTAATATAGAGTGAGCCAGTAAGTAAGCCCGTTTCATAAACCACTGCACTTACTTTTTTATTATAGAAATCTACTACTTTCAAGCCCCAGAAAGGCTTCTTATCTATAAAAATTAATCTTTGATTAGTTGAGACTAAAAGCCCAATACTTTTATTAAAACGACCTTTTATATAAGTATGTACCTCCTCATTTTCTTGTAGAATTTTAGGAATAATCGACTTTTCTCTTGAAAAAAGTGACCTAAATGGTCGTGAAAATATAAAAAGTAATTCTGATAAAGGGTTTACCATTTAAGAATTAATCTCTAAGTAAATTCTTCTAAGTTCTGCTACACTCCAAGCCTGAGCTATGCAACCACGAGCCTCATAAGGACTGTCACCATCAAAGATCTCAGCGATTGAATACATACCATCACTTTCTAAAACAGTTTCAAAGTACTCAATCATAGTTTTAACTCTCTTAAGAGTAAGCTCTTTATTGTCAGATACTTTAATAAAAGCCTCATAGAATGGTCCTAATAACCATGTCCATACTGTTCCATTATGATAAGCAAGGTCTCTTTGAATAACATCACCTTCATACCTACCACGATAATTAGCATCGTCTCGAGCAAGTGTCCTCATCCCAAATGGGGTCAAGAGTTCCTCCTCACATTTATCTACAATAATTTTCTGAGTTTCCTTATCTAGAGGACTATATGGTAATGAAATAGCAAGTAACTGGTTAGGTCTGAGTTGTTTATTTTTAATACCCTCAAAAATATAATCTGCTAAATATTTTTCATCCTCCAAGAAGAATTGAGGCCTAAAATTAACTTTGATTTTTTCTTTAACAGCAATAGCCTGTTCTAAAACTTCCATATCTTTAAATTTAATAGCTAACTCTTCGATAAAAGAAACAGCATTAAACCATAAAGCATTAATTTCTACTACCATCCCCTTTCTAGGAATTACAGAACTACCGAATAGACAGGCATCCATCCAAGTATAAGATTCAGCATCAGTTCCAGATTCTAATAAACCTAGTTCATTACAAGTTAAATGCTCAGGTTTAGATTCTAAGTATGAAATAAAAATATCTTTTAAGTCTACCCAGAACTTTTTCTTAATAATGGCATGTGAACACTTTTTTTTATAAAGGAATTGTTGAAGCGCCCAAAACAACCATAGTGAAGCATCTACACTGTTATAAGAAGAAGACTCAATAGTACTTGCAATAATATTAGGAATCAAACCATCTTTTTTAAAGTCTAAAAATCTTCTAAGAACTTTTGAGAAATTCTTCTCATTTTGAGTACCTAAAAGAGTTCCTGGTAAAGAAATCATAGTATCTCTCCCCCAAGAACCAAACCAGTGATAACCAGCGATAATGGTGTAAGAATCTTCAAGAGATTTAATGAAAAATTGATCAGCAGCATATTCCAACTTTTCAGCTAAACTTGCATCTTTAAGTTGAGATTTTTTTGTGATTTTTTCCCTTCTTGTAATCTCTGATTTCCATAAAGACGGAACTGTTTTTTGCAGATCTTCAGTAGAAACAGCTACAAAAACAGGTTTTTTAGTCGATAGTTCTAAAGAAATTACACCGGGACAAGCTAAATCCTCAATATAGTCATAGCCTCTATTAACTTCTTCACTATAGTGAAAATTTTTGTACCAACATGGAAAATGCTCGAAATTAATATCAACATTAGAGTTTATAAACAAATCAGACAAATCATTACTAGGTTTAAAAGAAATTGTTTTCTTAGTCATAGAATATTCAGATAGGTCTAGCTCGTCTCTTTCACGACCGTTATGATGAAAAATTCTGTAAGCTAACATTGGCTTGAGTTTTAAATAAATTTTATTTAATGTTTTATCATCACTTAGATTCTCAAAGCTATAAGAAATCATCGTAATATCTTGACCATGAACCATAGCTACTTCACGTTTAATTCTGATCTGATCATTTTCTAAAATAGTGGTAGGTACTAATGAATGAAGAAAACTTGAATTTAGAGTCTTATCATCTCCAGGAACATATACACCAGGTTCATAATAGCTTTTATTCAAGAAGAACTCATTATCACCAACAAATACAGATTCTTCAAATTTAGACAAAAGAACAAATTTATCTTCAAAAAACTTTTGTGAACAAACCAAGAGTCCGTGATATTTTCTTCGATTACAATTATCAATAGAGCAAGAAGCATAAGAACCTAAACCATTTGTATCAAGCCATTCAGGACCAATTGAAATTCTCTTATCTTTATCGACTTTTAACATATTTGCCATAACTCAACTATACATCAATATTTCAGAAAATAAAAAAAAAATTTTTTCAAACCTAAGCCATAGGGTTTACTCTATAATCATTTAAGAATATGTCAAAGGTATTAATGTACGGCTGGGAATTTCCGCCCTTCATAAGTGGAGGATTAGGGGTGGCTTGTTATGATTTAACGAAGGCCTTATCTTCATATGGTGAAGAAATTACTTTTGTTTTACCTACTATGAAAGGTAAGGATGTAGATATTACTCATTTAAACTTACTTGACTCTAATGAAATAAGAGTTCCTGAGATCATCAATAAATCGAAATCAAAAGATATTAGTTATGAAGATTTCATGGAAAAGATTAATCTTATTGGTATAGAAAGTGCTTTAAAACCATACATAACTGAAAAATCTTATCAAGAGTTCCTTGAAAGATTAAATGAGTCTAAGACTATTACAGATACTATTACTATTGATGAAGGTACCGAAACAAATTTTTACAACTTTACGATAAGTGGTGATTACGGTCCGAACCTAATATCTGAAGTATTTAGATATGCTTTCGTTGCTGGGAGTGTCGCAGCTGAAGTAGAGCATGAAGTTATTCACGCCCACGATTGGTTAACTTTCCTTGCTGGAGTAGAAGCTAAAAGAATTAGTGGCAAGCCACTTATCTGTCATGTACACGCACTTGAAACTGATAGAAGTGGAGTTAATGTAAACCAACAAATTTATGAAATAGAAAAAAGAGGCTTAGAAGCAGCAGATCAAATCATAGCTGTAAGCTACTTAACTAAAAATTCTATAGTTAATTATTACGGTATAAACCCAGATAAAATTTCAGTAGTTCATAATGCCGTATCTAAGAAAAAATCAACACAGCGAAATGACTCTGTAAGAAAAGATCCTGATGAAAAAATCATTTTATTCCTAGGTAGAATTACCTTCCAAAAAGGACCAGACTACTTTCTCGAGGCTGCAGCTAAAGTTCTTAAAAAGTACCCTAAGGCTAGATTCGTTCTAGCTGGAAGTGGGGATATGGTAAATCGACTTATAGAAAGAACAGCAGAACTTAAGATAGGGAGGAATGTTCACTTCACAGGCTTCCTTAAACGTCCAGAAGTAGAAGAAATATTTGCTTCTAGTGATGTATATGTTATGTCTAGTGTCTCAGAGCCATTTGGGATTTCTTGTCTAGAAGCAATTTTATTTGATGTTCCTGTTATTATTTCGAAACAATCTGGCGCAGCAGAAGTTTTACAAAGCGCTCTAAAACTAGACTTCTGGGATACTGACGAACTAGCTAATAAAATTTTAAATATATTAAATCATGAAGCACTCAGAAAAGAACTTCAAAGTCAAGCTTCAGAAGAACTCAAACACATTCAGTGGGAAAAATCAGCAAAGCACGTAATTGAAGTTTATGATGCAGTAAAAAATACTGCAGGTATAAAAGCTTTATGTACTTAAATAAGCACATATTATGGGTGGGGATTGTAAATAAAAAAAAATAGGATAATATAAAAATATGCCAAGCATCTGTTTCTACTTTCAAGTACATCAACCAAAAAGACTAAGAAGATATACTATCTTCGATATTAACCAATCACACTTCTACGAAAGTGATGAAGCTAATGGTTCTATTATGCGTAAGGTAGCTTATAAATGCTATTTACCTACTAATGAACTCATGCTTGAGCTTATTAAGAAGTATAATGGTGCTTTTAGAATTTCATATGCTGTTTCAGGTGTAGCGATTGAGCAGATGAAAAGATTCAGCCCTGAAACACTAGATTCATTTAAAAGATTAGCTGATACAGGCTGTGTTGAATTTATTAACGAAACTTACTACCATAGTTTAGCTTTCTTATACTCTAAAGAAGAGTGGAAAAGACAAGTCCAGCAACATAATGAGCTTATGAGACAGGAATTCGGTCAAGCTCCTACGACATTTAGAAACACAGAGCTTATTTATCATAATGAAGTTGCTAAAGCAGCTGAAGAATTAGGTTTTAAGACTATTCTAGCTGAAGGTGCTGATAAGATTTTAGGTTGGAGAAGTTCAAACTTCGTTTACGAACCTGTTAATTGCAATAATATTAAGCTTTTACTTAAAAACTATCAGTTATCTGATGATATCGCTTTTAGATTCTCTAATAGAGCTTGGGCTTCATACCCACTTACTGCTGAGAAATTCTCGAACTGGGTTCATGAAGTAGACGGAAACGGTGAAACTATTAACCTATTTATGGATTACGAAACATTTGGTGAGCACCAATGGGAAGATACAGGAATATTTAAATTCTTATACGCTCTTCCAGAACATATCTTAAGAAACCCTAGCTTTAACTTCAAGACACCATCTGAAGTAGCTGATACTTACCCTGTAAGAGATAAGATAGATGTTCCATATTATGTATCATGGGCCGATACTGAAAGAGATTTAACAGCTTGGAAAGGAAATTATCTACAAGATGATGCTTTAGAAGCAATTTTCTCTCTTGAAGAAAAAGTATATAAAACTGGTAACGAAGAATTAATCCAAACATATAGAGCCCTTACAACATCAGACCATTTCTACTACATGTGCACTAAGTGGTTTGCTGATGGTGATGTTCATAAGTACTTCAATCCATATGAGACCCCTTATGAGGCTTATATTAATTTTCAAAATGTGCTTTGCGATTTTGAGGAGAC
>CALBDR010000031.1 GCA_937927525.1 uncultured Candidatus Melainabacteria bacterium | reverse complement strand
GGCTGTGTACTGGAAAGACAATCATCTATTCGATAATTTAATCATGAGCTACGACACTGTAGATCCAAACACAGATCTAAACGCTCAGATCGTAGTCACTATGCCGGAAGTCTCTGACACCTTTACTGGAAACTTCAGTCGAAACGTAAGCACTGAATTCAACTATAAGACTTTAATCGATAATGCAATTGCAGAATGCAGCGTATAAATAAACTTAAAAACAAGGCAACTATTCATGGCAGTAAGAAGAAGCTTTTCGGTAGAAGACACTAATCTCAATAACACTTCGGTTATTGTTGCGTCTAGACCTGAAAACTACTCTGACATCGACTTGACTCTGGACACTAAACCTTCCGGAGACATCTTCAAGAAGACAGACGCTGCCTCAGTCAAGCAGTCGATTAAGAATATCCTGCTGACTAATCACGGTGAAAAGCCTTATGATTACTTTTTTGGAGCAAACTTAACATCTTATCTGTTTGAACTCAATGATCCTAGTATCGTAAGAGAGATGGAAAAGGACATTAAGTTCGCTGTAGAGAACTATGAACCGAGAGCTGAGATTCTAGAGATCCAGGTGATCAACAACATTGATGTAAATGATGTAAGAGTTGTTGTAAAGTTTAAAATTATTTCTACAGATGAGGTTGTTGTTCTTACGACTTCCCTTACAAGGATCAAATAACAATGGCACTACCAGCAAAGCAGACCATACATACTTCAAGCTTAGACTTTGATAACATCAAAGCGAGCATTAAGGAGTACTTGAACGGTCAGACAGAGTTTCAAGATTACGACTTTGAAGGGTCCGGACTTTCTGTACTACTTGACGTACTGGCCTTCAACACTCATCAGAACGCGCTGCTGGCCAACTTTGGATTGAATGAGTCTTTTCTGACAACTGCTCAGACACGATCAAGCATGATCAACCATGCTCTAAACTTAGGGTATGTACCTAGATCTAAGTCTGGCGCAAAAGCTACAGTGAATCTCTCAGTCAATCTTGTAGGCGTGTCTCCTAAACCAGCAACCATCACTATTCCAGAATTTACTTCTTTTACATCCGTAGTTGATGGTGTAACGTATACTTTCTACACTCTAGATGAATACATCGGATATGATAGGACCGGCACGGGAATCTATACCTTTGAGGTCAAGTCTGGAGATAAGAACATTGTTATCTCTGAAGGTCAACTTAAGACTAAGACGTTCAAGTGTAATGATGCTGCAGAGAGGCAGGTGTATGTCATTCCTGATAAGAACTTAGACATCTCTACACTCAGCGTAACTGTGTTTGACTCTCCTACATCCGAAGAGTTTGAGATCTATGAGAGAAACAACGACATTAAAGAGTATAACGAAGATACTAAGTTGTTCTTGCCGGTAGAGACATATAATGGGTTCTATGAGATCAGCTTTGGAGACGGTCAGGCAACGGGGCGAGCTCCAGTTCCAGGTAACGTTATCAAGGTACAATACCTTGCATCTAATGGAGTCGCAGCTAACACCGCAAACGTGTTCAGCCCAACAGATCAGATTGAAATCAACTCTCAGTCCTACAACATTATCGTGACTACAGTATCTAGAGCAGGTCTAGGTGCAGAGAAAGAATCGGTGGAGTCTATCAGAAACAATGCTCCTTTGAATCTTCTGACTTCATCCAGACTGGTTACTTCTGGAGATTATAGGACTATCATTCAGTCTCGTATTCCTGGAATCAAGTCTGTAAACGCCTGGGGTGGAGAAGATAATGTTCCGGCAAAGTACGGTAAGGTTCTCGTGTCTCTTATCTTTGAAGATGATGTTGATGAAACTCAGAAGACTTTAATTCAAAACACTATTACTGAAGACATTACAGACAACCTCTCAATCATTTCGGTTGGAATGGAGTTTGTAGATCCAACGTTTACATACCTAAACACTATCACTGAAGTTAAGTATGACGAGTCCTTGACAAACCGGACTCCTCAAAGTATCGAGAACTTAGTAAAGACTAATGTATCGACATTCTTTAATGATAACTTAGGTAAGTTTAATGATGTCTTTAGAAAATCAAAGCTGACTACTTCTATTGATAACACAGACAACGCGATCTTATCCTCAAACGTATCGATTGAGATGGAATCAAGATTTAATCCTGTCGTTAATCCTAATACTAATCAAATCGTTTCTTCGGATTACGAGATCTCATTTGTAAATCAGATCTCACAACCAACTTCTTCTGCTCCTGTAGTTAAGAGTGACTTCTTTACATTTAAGGGTGTACTTTGTAACATTCAGAACAAGCTCGGATCAACTAAGCTGCAGATCTTTGATCAAGAAGGCAAGATCCGACAAGACAATGCCGGAGAGTATGTACCCGATTCTGGTAAAGTAAAGCTTAAAGGCTTTACTCCAGTGTCTATCTCAAGTGGAAATTCTTTCTTAAAGATTAAAGCTACTCCAAAAAATGATTCTACTATCAAGCCTTTAAGAAACAACGTTGTTACTTTAGGTGAAAACTTAGTTACTGCAGTGGCTGATGTAGATGCTGCTAACTCTACAGTAGGTACAACTGACTGATGGCTGAAACACTCGTTGATCTTGACCGCAATGACCTGATATATAATCAACCTATAGTTGATAATGTACTTCCTCAGTACTTTCAAGATCAGTACCCGCAGTTTGTTAGCCTTTTGGATAAGTACTACGACTGGCTAAGAACGTATACAGATTCCGACGGCAGGACTCCTATAGGAGAGCTTGAGGATATTGCATACCTTAAAGACAGAGAGATCACTCCGGAAAGATTCTTAGACTTTATCTATGATGAGCTTACAGTTGGCCTGTCCCCAGATAACTTTACTCAATCTAGATTCTTTGCTAAGTTCTTGCCATTCTTTTATAAGACAAGAGGAACTGCAGTATCTGCTGAAGGCTTCTTAAAGTTCTTAAATGGAGATGACATCGAGCTGTCTTATCCAAAAGATCAGACCTTTGTTGTAGGTCAGTCTGAACTTGGCTCTGAATCTTTGCGGTTCATTCAAGATTCTTATTACTATCAGATCTACTCTATCCTGGTCAAGTCTCCGGTTCCTGTTTCTGAATGGAAAGATCTCTATAAGCAGTACATTCATCCTGCCGGTTGGGAGATATTCTCAGCCCTATTCATTGAAGGTGTCGCTAACAATGTAAGCATTGTAAATCCAATGCCGACTGCTGTCGAAGAAGATACACCTCTCATTATATCTAGCTTGGCTGAATTTGATGTTCAAGCGATTGGATCTAGATCCAACATCACTGCAGTTGATGCTACTATTCAGAAGCGTATGTATGTTGATGGCGAGTACAACTACTACACTGCACAGGAAGAAATACTGTACGATTCACCGTACAATCAGTACAACGATCTCACTGAACCTCTTAATCCTAACTCAAGATTGTTCAGCTCAACTGACGATCAGACTTACCTCAACTTTAATCTAGCTAACTCCGATGGAACTCACACCATGGATGATTCCGACAGCGCCGGCGGATCGACTATCTTTACTCTTGATAGATTGAATGTCTTTAAGACTATCGACTTCTCCAACACTATTGAGACATTCGATGAAGCTAAATTTGATTATTACAGTGACTCTTAACTCAACATGTTGTTATAAATAATTTAAACACTTATAAAAGGTCTCCTCTCAAATGCCTTTAACATATTTAGATTCAGACTACATTCTTGATCGCGGTCTTATCGCCAACGATAACCTGGGTGATACTTTACGTGAGGCTGCCTTTAAGATCAATAACAACTTTGAAGATCTGGACTCTGCAATCAACCTGGTTGCAACCACTCCTTTAGGTACCACTTCAAAGTTCTCGGTTGCCCTTAATCTTCTTGACTCTGTAGGTAGAGCCGGAACGCTCCTTACAGATCGTCTGGGTGTAGGTGATCCTGTCTACTACGATACTTCTTCCGGACTATGGACAGGCGCATACGCAGACTCCGAAAGATATGCAACCCACGTTATTGTAAGGTATCGCTCTATTGACAGCAATCAGATCTTTGAGATTGCAAGTACCGGTACGTTTGATCTGGACTCAGACAGCGCATCTCCTACACTGACAGCAAACAAAGAGTATTACTTACCTGACTCTGCAGGTGGAGCGCCGTCTACTGTAAAGCCCCTGAGCGGTGATTATCAAGAGCTCTACTACGCTCTTGACTCCGACACCATCGATGTAAATATTGGCACTCATAGTGAGCGTAGAGTATACTTCGAGCAGGTACCTACTATTTCTGGAGGGCAAACAGTCCTTTCTGGATTAGACTCAGTGAATGTAACTGATCTTGATGTCTATAAGAATGGTATACTTCTTTCTAAGTCTCTTGACTATGTGGTCAACAGCGAGACTCAAATCACAATGATTACTTCTCTTGATGATTCGGATATTGTAAGAGTCAGATCAAATACCAGCGACAGGGTGGCTTCTTCAGGTGGTGGAGGTGCAACTATCCTTTCCGATGGATCAGATATCGGTGTTTCATATGGAGTAGGCGGCCAGTCAGTTACACTTAGCTTTGACAGTGCTGCGTATATTAAAGCTGGGGCTGCTGGTCAACCAAATGGTGTTGCGCAGCTGAATGCTTCAAGTGTAGTTCCAGTAGCTCAGATTCCTAATCCAGTTCCAAATGCAACTAATGCAACTTTTGCGACTAGCGCGACTAACGCTGACAGCGCCAATTTTGCGACGACTGCAGGAACCGCTACAAATGCCACCAACGCTACGAATGCCGACAGCGCGGCTACAGCTGCAAAATGGACCACTGCTAGAACTATTACTTTCGGCGGAGACTTAAACGGAAGCTTCAGTATAGATGGTTCTCAAGATGTAACGGCCAGCGCGACAGTCTCTGGCGGCGGATCGGGTGGATTTGTATCTGGAACTAAGATGCTCTTTCAGCAGGCTGCCGCTCCGACCGGCTGGACTATTGACACTACTCATAACAACAAGGCACTGAGAATCGTAAATGGAACTGTGACTCCTAGCAGCGGAGGGTCAGTTGCCTTTACTACGGCATTTGCAACTTCTAGATCAGTGTCTGGATCTGTCGAAGGAATTTCCTTGACAGAGGCTCAACTGCCATCACATGACCATGGAGATGGGAACCTTGCAGTCAGTAATCACTCTCATGATATGGATGACGCATCGCAGGGTATCACTAACTTCAGTGTGACAGTCAACGCTAATACTACAGGCATCACCGGCAACGTCATTGGCAACCAATTTCCCTCCACTGTGCTGACTGGCATTGGTTCCGTAAACGTCAATAGCGTAAACAGGTTAGGGAACAGCATGAATA
>CALBDR010000030.1 GCA_937927525.1 uncultured Candidatus Melainabacteria bacterium | reverse complement strand
TAATGCTCAGAAATACATAATGGCTGCAAATTTTCAGGACATTTTCCAACTTACTAAGAGAACCGGTGAGATACGGGTTCAAATGGATAAAGTGAAATTTAGAGCTGAAGGTATTGGTGGTATGTTAGGTATTGCTGGTGGTGCTCTAGGTGGTCCATTAGGTTCGATCATAGGTTTTGGAATTGGTAGATCAATTGGATCTTATGTCGGTAAAGTAATGGCTAATAGATATTATGGTCAAGATTACGATACCATTAATGAGAATTTAGTAATTGCTCAGCAGAGAAATTCTCAGTTGAACTATCAATACGCAACACATAATGCACTTGGTGAAATGTTAGACACCATAGTCCAGAATGATAAGAAAGACGAAGAGAAGATGATTCAAGACGTTCTTGTGTTGTAATAACAATTTGACTCACACCCACGAAAATCCCTTGCGCTCCAAATTGTAAGGGATTTTCTTTTTTTAGGGCTTAGTTTTATTTAGAGAGTCTGTTTGAGTATGTCGTGAATATTTATATCACCCATGAGGTAAACAATCCTTGCTTGGGCTACATTATATACAGTAATGTCATTAATATAACGACTTTGGCTATCAAAGAATTCACTTTCTTTTTGAGTTAAGTTTACAAAAATCTCTAAACCATTTTCATACCTTAGTTTTGAAAGTCTTAAAGCTTCTTTTGAAGCTAAGAGCTCTTTTTCTGAAGCTAAAATGGATGATTTAGCTTGTTGGAAGCGTATATAAGCTGTTCTAAGTTCTGTCTCAATACGTCTTTCCTCTTTTTCTAAAGAAAGTTTTGCACGCTCAACTTCGTTTTTTGATTTCATTAAATCACTGAAACTGCCAACACCTAGATTGTCACCGACTTCTAAACTAAATAGAAAACCAAAAGTATCTATGGTTGCAAGGTCTCCTAACTCAGGACCATTCCCAGCTTGTTCAGCGTAAAGATCTACTTTGGGAAGAAAGTCGCCGATCTTAGATAAACCTTGATTCCGTGCTGCATTCTTCAATGCAATATTTTTTCTAATTATTGGATTATGCTCTTTAGCTTTAGTGATGAAATCCTCCATTTTTAATTCATCAGAAACTAATTTGTAGATGGATATATTCTTATCCTGTGCTTTTATCGTTGCTGAAAGCGGGTATCTGAGATGATTAGCAAGTTCAATCTCTGCAATTCTAAATTCAGCTTCTGCATCAATCAGTTCTTTATGAATATTTGCTACTTGAGCTTCAGCTTGCATTAAATCAAGTTTAGTACCAGTACCAGCCTTAAAGAATTTCTGACTCAGGTCTAAATTTAATTCAGCACTGTTTAGTGCTTTTAGTTTACTTGCGACTTGTAACTGGGAATTTAGTAAGAGGTTATATAGTCTAGCTGATTCATATAAAGTAAAGTTATAAACTTCTTCTTCTTGATCTTCAGCGGCTTTGCGATAGTACTTCTCTGCCATGGTGAGAAATATAGTAGTTCCACCATTAAATGCACGATAGTCAAAACGTATACCTCTAGAGGCTATACTTTCATCAATCGGAGCTTGAAAACCAGAATTTATGAAGAAAGTACCATTTAAATCTCTAGCCCCAAAGTTAAAAGAAAAGTCAGGAAGATTGTCTGAGAATTTCTCCCAGAATTGCCATTTTGCGATTTTACTATCGAGTTTAGCTATGCTTAAGTCTAGATTATTTAAAATGGATTCTTCTAATACTTCTTCAATACTTAGTTCAGAAGGTTTGACGAAGTCAACATCTAAAGAGATAGGGTCAAAATTATTTGCTTCTATCTTTCCTTTAAAAAATAATTTTTCAAATTTTATCGGCTTAAATTCTTGGCTAACTATAGGGTTAAGATTTAATTCTTTTCTTGCTGGTATTTCTTCTGTAATTACTTCTTTTTCTACTGAGACATGAATCGTTTTAGGAGCTGGCTGTAAAAAATCAGGTATATTTTTTTCAGCAAGAACCGAATTAGTCAGTCCGACTAATGCTATAAAAGTTAATATTCCTGCTCGTCTTCTTTTATACAATCCTATAGTCATTCTATAATAAATACAAATGCAGATCGTTTTTTTTGCTACGCCTGATTTTGCGATTCCTTGTCTTCAACAGTTGATTTCTCACCCAGCTATGAATGTCCTTGCTGTAGTTACTCAACCAGATAAACCTGTGGGTAGAAAACAGAAATTAACTCCTCCGCCTGTGAAAACTGTTGCTAGTGAGCATTGTATACCAGTTTTTCAGCCAGGAAAATTAAGTTCAGATGAAGAATTAATTGATAAATTAAGAACTTTTAATCCTGATGTTTTGGTCACTGTAGCCTATGGACAAATTCTGAAGCAGAATGTCTTAGATATTCCTAAGCTTGGAGTCGTGAATCTTCATGCAAGTGTTTTACCAGCTTATAGAGGCCCTGCACCGATTAATTGGATGTTGATTAACGGTGAAGAGGAGCTCGGAGTCTCTACGATGTTTAGTGATAAAGGAGTAGATACTGGTCCTGCAATCGATACAATTACTATGATTTCTAATTTGAATGAAAACTCGGTATCTTTGACTGAAAGAATGGCATTGGTGGGAGCTGACTTGCTCTTAGAATCTTTATTGAAATTAGATGATGCTTTGAAAACTAGGACTGATAGAGATTATTTAGCTATTAAAAACCAATTTTCTAAAGAACAGGAAGGATATGAAGAATTAGATGTATCTAAAAAGCTTGCTCCATTTATGACTAAAGATCTAGGGAGAATTGATTTTTCAGCCGAAGAAATTTATTATAGTTCCCCCAATCCTAGGCAGGATTTTTTCAAATACACTAAGACTAACTCAGCTAAGAATATTCATAATTTGGTTCGAGGAACTTACCCATGGCCTGGTTCATTCTTTATGTATAAAGATGAAAAGATTTCTATTATAGAAACTGAGATTCCTTTTGTGAAAGGTTTTTTGGAGGATTCTCATGAAAAGAAAAATTATCAAGCGGGTGAGATTGTTAAGATTGACCATAAGATTGGTTATATTTGGATTCAAACCCAGGATGGGGTTTTACAGATAAATAAGCTTAAACCTGCAGGGAAAAAAGAAATGAAGGCAAGTGATTGTTTAAATGGTCTTAGGCTTAAAGATGGTGATAGCCTAGTTTAAATTTCAAAAACTGCCCCCTAAAAATGCATATTGAGGAAAAATGACCCCTAAA
>CALBDR010000029.1 GCA_937927525.1 uncultured Candidatus Melainabacteria bacterium | reverse complement strand
TTATATCTTTAATTAGTTCTGCACATTCTTCTGTTAAGATTGTGAGGACTTCTTCATCTAGTGTCTCAAATTTACGTATCATCTCGGAGCGAACACCTGTTGTAATTTAACGTTATCGAAGAACTCTTTCTTAACATCAGCATTATTAAACTCACCTTTGAGCATAGTAGTCTGAGTAAGAGAGCTATGAGCACTAATACCTCGATTCTCACAGCAGCCATGAGTCGCTTGAATATAGACTGCCACATTCTCACTATCAGTTGCTTTCTGAATCTCTTTAACAATATCATTGCAAAGTTCTTCTTGCAGTGTACCACGACGAGCACACCATTGAGCAATACGTGTATACTTTGATAAACCAATAACTTTCTCACCAGGAATAATACCAATATAAGCAACACCAGTTACTGGTTGGTGATGATGAGAACACATAGATTTCAACTCAGAACGTACAACTAACATACCTTTATATGCATCTTCTCCTGCATTAGGAAATGCTGTAGCGTTAGGAGCTGGATCATATCGACCTGACATAATCTCATTAATATACATCTTAGCTAGACGTCGACCTGTATCCATAGAGTTAGGATCATTAAAGCGATCGATCAATAAGCTATCTAGCACAGCTTCAAACTTCTCTGTAGCTTCATCAATAAGCGCTTGCTTATCTCCTTCTTGTAATACTTCAGAGATATTATCCCCTGCCCAATAACGAATACCCGCATCTTCTAATCGCATACGGATCTGATCTGATTTTGCCATATTCATTCCTTATCTTACGTAAAAATTCTTCTTTGTATCATCTATCGGAAAGTTTTTAGATTTCATATATTCTAAAAACGGCTGTTTATATTCTAATCTCAATTCAGGGTGAAGGCAATAATATTCTACAAACACTTCAGGTTCAAGTAATGGAAAGATAGTGTTAACGTTAAAGTGACTATAACTAGGATTAGATCTAAACATAAACCTAGAAAACAATTGGAAGTCTCCAGTATAGAATTCATCGTTACCTAATCCAGAGTATAGATGTCTATTAGGCACATGACTTGCTAATACATAA
>CALBDR010000028.1 GCA_937927525.1 uncultured Candidatus Melainabacteria bacterium | reverse complement strand
ACCCTCAGATTCATGCTCGTGATATTGAAGGCAAGTATGTAAAGTTTGTAGTTAAAGTAAACGTTAAACAATCTATCGTCGATTCATTTGTAAGTGAGATCGAAAAGCATAATCCGCTTGATCTTACTGTTGTTGACGAATCTATGATTACTAACCAAGACGACTATGAAGTAACAGCTGAAGAGATAGAAGATACATTTACAATTGTATCCAAATACATTGACAATCTTGATACCGTAGTGGATAAGGATCAAGTAAAGAAAAAGATCAATGAACTTTATCAGCAAGCGATGACATTGGAATAAATGCATATACATTTTAAGACCGTTCGTTGGAAGAACTTTCTTTCAACCGGTAATACATTTACTGAAGTATATCTTGATCGATATAAGACAAGATTGATTATTGGTGAAAACGGTGCAGGTAAGTCAACTCTACTTGATGCTGTAACATTTGCGTTGTTCAACAAGCCGTTTAGAAAGATCAACAAACCTCAGCTGATCAATTCTATCAACAACAAACATGCATTGGTGGAAATTGAGTTTAGTATTGGTAAGCATGAGTATATGGTAAGACGTGGCATGAAGCCAAACGTCTTTGAGATATACCGTGATGGCGAGATGTTCAATCAAGATGCAGCTAATCGTGACTACCAAGATATGCTCGAGAAGTATATCCTCAAGTTAAACTATAAAGCATTCTGTCAAGTAGTTATTATTGGTTCTGCATCTTTTGTACCATTCATGCAATTGTCAGCAGCAGCTCGAAGAGAAGTGATTGAAGATATTCTTGATATTAAAATCTTCTCATCGATGAATGCTCTTCTTCGAGATGAAGTTGGACAGAATAAGAACGCTTTGAGAGATGTAGATTACGATCGTCAGATTATTGACGAGAAGATAACTATGTTCAACGATACTCAAAAGAAGATCCAGCAAAATGCTGATGGTCTTATTGCAGATTATCAATCCAAGATTGATAGCACTCTTGCTAGTGTTGATCAGCTCAAGAATGAGATAGACGATCTAGACAAAGACATAGAGGCTCTTAAACTTGATACAGTTGACAAGTCTAAGTCGGAATCTAAGATCAAGGAAATGGAAAAAATCCAATATCAGATTGATCAGAAGATTGAACGACTTGACAAAGAGATTGACTTCTATGAACAAAATGATGAGTGTCCTACATGTAAGCAATCGATTGATAAGTCTTTTAAAGAGGACATTAATCACTCGTGTGTAGAGAAAAAGATCAAGTATCAAAAAGGACTTGAAGAGCTTGCTGTTGAATACGATAAAGCTAATCAGAAGCTCAGTTCTATTATGGAGACTGTCAATCTAATCGAAGAAAAAAACTCATCGATTACAGATAAAAACTATCAGATCAGATCACATAACAAATACATTAGTGATCTTAATGATCAGATTAATAAACTAAATGAAGATCGTAACAACACTGACGATAGTAAGTTAGTTGAATACAAAGAGCAATACAAAGATCTTGATGAACAATACAACAAACTTAAAGATCATACTGATGTCCTTGGTGTAGCAGCTCACGTTCTTAAGGATAATGGGATAAAAGCTAAAATTATTAAGCAATACATTCCAATCATGAATAAGTTGATTAACAACTACTTACAGAAGATGGACTTCTTTGTAAAGTTCGATCTTGATGAGAACTTTAACGAGACTATCATGTCTCGATTTAGAGATAACTTTACATACGCTTCATTCTCTGAGGGTGAGAAGTTTAGAATTGATTTGTCTCTTTTGTTTACCTGGCGTAAGGTAGCTAAACTTAAGAACAGCACCTCTACCAATCTTTTGATCATGGATGAGGTATTTGATAGTTCTCTTGATGCAGGAGGAACAGAAGAGTTTCTTAAACTTATTCATGAGCTGGATGAAAAGACAAATGTGTTTATCATCAGCCACAAAGGTGATCAGTTGTTTGATAAGTTCGAGAATGTGTTAAAATTTGAAAAGTCAAAGAACTTTAGTAGGATAGCAGTATGACAGTAATGGAAATCGTTGACCGTAAAGATCCAATCTTAACAACTAAGATTGACCCGTATATTTTTAAGGATCCGGAACAATCTATGGATGTTGCCACGAACCTATTGGAAACGCTTAGACACTGGAAATATCCTGGTATAGCCGCTAATGAAGTAGGCATTAATTCTAGAATCATTTGTCTAGAATCTGACCCAGCTTATGTTATGTTCAATCCTATGATCACAGCAACATATGGTGAGGGAATTACTTTAGAGGAGACTGACATCTCGCGTCGAGGTATAGTATGTAAGGTAAAGAGACCTGAAGCAATTAGAGTTAGATTTCAAGACTTAAATGGTGATGTGAATGCGATGCGCTTTACAGGTATAACTGCTAGGACTATTCAGCACTTGATTGATACGTTAGATGGTAATATATTTTACAACAAGGCTAACA
>CALBDR010000027.1 GCA_937927525.1 uncultured Candidatus Melainabacteria bacterium | reverse complement strand
CACCAGGAGTGAAGTATTCTGAGTTAGAAACACCTGTGGTAAGATATTTTACGAACAGAGTTTTAGTATTGGTCTCTGTTTCTGTGCCGTCAGCAGTACCGACAACAAGAGCGGTTACGTTACTGGTTGAACCTCTAATTATTTGATCTTGAAAGTCAGTAATAACAATTGATGTACCGTTAGCATATTCATTAGGCATCTTAACATAGTTATACCTATCGTCAATTGTAAACTGACCTCCAGCCACACGAGATCCTTCGACAAAGATATGCTTACCGAAGCGATCAACTTGCTCTTGGAGTACGGTCTGTAACTGAGTAAGTTCCCTAGCTTGTACAGCTAGTCCTGGCTTGAAAAGAATACGATGAAAGTTTTTAGTCTCATCGTAATCATCAAAGTAAGGTGAAACGTTAAAATTCGTTACAAGTGACGCAGTATTAGATGCCATTTCTTATCCTATTAATAACGCACTACAATTTTAATATCTTCTACCTGATCAGCTGTTCTACTAACTACAGATCTATTCTCACGATAGATAATATCTCCACTGTAAGGCTTAAGCTCACCTGCTGTTACGCCTGTAATCGTAGCAGACGCTCCAGATGTATTACCATTAATTGTTTCGGTTTCGAATACGCCGCTTACATCTACAATACTAAGAATACCTGCTGTACCTGCTCCATTGGTATTAGCAAATGAAACCACTCTACCGATGGCACCGTTTGCAACGCCGTCGATCAGCTCGTCTTGCTGGAAAGGACCGCTTGTAATGCCAGTAACTGTCAGCTTGGTTGTCTGATCGTATGCAGCCGCGTCAGCAGCAATGTCGTTAGCTGTAAGCGGATCTTTCAAAATACCAATAATACGGAAATCGTTATTGGTTGGGAAGTTACCACCTTCGGTACCTTCTAGTCTGATATTAAGCATAACGTTATAGCCGCCGAGCTCTCCAACTGGGTCAGAGCCATGGCCGCCAGGAGGTGAAAGTCTTGCTACAGCTGCTGCTCCAGAACCACCGGTTCCAGAAATTTGAACGTTAGCTTTTGAATAACCGGTACCCACGTTAATCATATTGACGTGAGAAATTTCACCGCCGCTAGCGTTAGCAAAAGCCTTAGCACCTGTACCGTCACCCGTAATGATAATCTTTGGACCGATATGATAAGAGCTTGAGCTGTTAGGAGTAATAGTAAACGCTGGTGAAAGAGTTAGAGTCTTAGTAGAACCAGTATACGCGGTAACGTTGGCAAGCTGACCAGACCCTAGTCCTGCTGAAATGTAGATAGGCGAGCCGGTGTAAGCGCCATCGACCGCG
>CALBDR010000026.1 GCA_937927525.1 uncultured Candidatus Melainabacteria bacterium | reverse complement strand
ACACAGTGAAGTCTGTAGGATCATTCAAAGCTGACCAACGCACTCGTTGTGGTTGGTTTTCATTATAAGCAGTAACTAAGAACTCTCCAATCACTGTGACGTATTTAGCTTTAACACTAACTAAATCACTAAAGGCAGTATCTGTTCCGATTTCAAACTTTTGTAAATTTTCAGTAATAGTAGAAGCAATAATATCGTTGCCAAAAATAGTAAAATTCCAATTATCAGAAGAACCTAAACTGTATCCACCAGATTTAGAAACATCATCCCATGATGCACCATTTAACATATAGAGTTTACCTTCATCTCCACAAAAAACTTTAGTAACGTCAGTAGTAGAACGAGCAGAAAATAATCCTCTTGCTCTGTCATCTATTGCATCGGTAAATGTTTCTATCGTAGGTAAAGGTTTATATCCTCTTGCGTAAGGAATTACATTATTGGCAGTTAATAATCCTGGATTCTTAAAAGCAGGTTGATCAACTAATAATTCTTCAAATTTAATAGTAGGCATTTTGTATCTCTGTTGTTGTCTCGCTTGTTGATGTTAATTCTGACCATGTCTCACTAGCATCCGAAGTTAAAGGAGTATAACTTTCACTAGCAATCGATGTTTGTGTATCCCAAATCTTTCCAATAATTCTAGAAGAAATACTGACACTAGCTGCCATGGTGACACTTGATGTATTATTTCCTCTAATACGGATATAATCAATTAAAGTTGTCGCAAAGCCAAAGACACCACTTCCACCAATTCTTTGTCTAATGGCAGTCGCAGTAGCACTAATAGCAGAACTAATAGAAGAGCTAGCAATCCGTTGTCTAATCGCATCTAAGGTTGTTGTAACAGCAGAGCTAATGGAAGCAGCTCCATCTAAAATAGCATCAGCAGTTGCACTGACTGTAGCAGCGGCACTAATACTTGCATCCGCTATTCTTTGTCTAATAGCACTTACAGTGCTTGTCGCACTCGAAGAAGCACTAGCACTTCCATCAAAAATAGTAGCAGTCTGCCAAACAGAACTATCTAAAGAAAAAGGAATATCCTCAATGGATGTATATCCAAAGAGTGTTTCTATCTCTTCAAGAGTAAATGGCCCTGTTTGATCTGCCATTTTATGCTACTGTAATACTTAAATTACCTGAGGCTACTTTAAATACGTCTCCTGCTGCTATAGTTTTTGAAGCTGTTAAAGCACCATGAAATAATAAGTTACCTGCGGTTGAGGCATCAAAAATTCCAAAGTGGGTAACAGTTCCAAAACCAGAACCTGTTGCTTGACTAAATTCAACATCAGCACTATTAGAAGTTGTACCACTAGAAGCAGAACTAAAAGCAATACTTTGTCTTGCGTAGTTAGTACCACTAGTTGATACTTCTGTACCACTTCCTGCATCAGTAGGATCTGTTGTGAATAAAGCTAAATAAACAGTTGCTGGAGCAGAGGTAGAGGCAGTTCCTAGAAAATGATCTAGTACCTTATTCTCTAAATAATCACTTGCTGCTGACATTGTTTTTTCTCCTTATGGGTTTGCTGAGTCTGTTTTCATTGCAAAAGCAGTACGCCCAGAATATCTGCCTTGCTCATCGTCTCGAATAATTAACTGGACTGCTTCATTATAAAGACTAATCCATGTAGTTAATCTTTCATCATTCATTATATAGGGTTGTGCTTCCACTAACGCACCATATAAATAAACTTGAGGGTAATTAGAAAGTAAGAAATTAGTAGTATTAGAATCAGAGAGTGCAGGTATCTTACCAAAGTAAGTTAACTTTAATGTATAAACAGAATCAGGAATAGGGTTTAATTTAAATTCACTCCCCATAATTGTATATTGTTGAGGTTTACCACTCGAATCTCGTAAGTTGTTTAATTCAATTTCTGTAGGATTGACATAGTCTAAAACATGATTGGGATCACTATCCACAAAAAATTGGACAGCTTCTAAAAAGTCATTAGGCAAATCAACAAACGCATCATCAGCAGTTGTATCAGTCGATACTCTTTTTTGCATTGCACGTAGTCTTAATACTCGATTTAACTTAGATTCTGTTAAAGTAATAAAATCTTTAATAGGAGCAGTTAAGTCTGTTCTATTAAGATAGTTTGCAATACTTGTTTGCAGTTCACTGTAAGATGTTAATGCCATTAGATTTTCTTATCTGTTACCTTTAAATATTTATTGTCTGGATCATTTAGAAAACGAGCAAAAGCTACACGATCTTGAACTTTGCCTGTCTTAGAAAGAATCCCTTGTTTTTGCATATTATAAAATACTGTTAAAGGAATACTTGCAACATACTTAAAATCTTTATGTTTGTTGATGTCGTGTTTTTGTAATTCCTTATTACGATCTATAATAGGTTTTGCATCAATTTTATCCTCGATGTAATATTTATCTGCAGCTTCATCAATATAGAAGTTACTTTCAATTACATCACCAGGATTAGATAGTTTTAATTTTTTAGCCATTGATTGCTTTGTCGATCATGTCTTGGATAGCATCTTTTTGGTTACCTTTTGTGATCATCATTTTGTTAGCTTTAGGCATATCTCTTTTACTGATCTTTGCTTTACCACCAGTATAAGGGCCATCTTGCATTACAGCAGATTTCTTCGAACCTTTTGTGTAAGATGCGTTCTTATCAAATACTTTCATTATTGCTCCTTTGTTTTTAGTAGGGTGGGGGAAAATCCCCCTACCCTTTGATTATACTATATCACTTATGAAGTTGTACAGTCTGCAACAACACCAGAAGAGTCAGCGTTTCTAGCAACAAGAGTGTACTCAGCTAAGAGTAGTCTCTTATCGTTGTCACCAGAAGATGCTAAGTCTTTAGTTTGGAATGGGCGTAAGAACGCACACTCAAACATATCGCTCTGTAGAACGAAAGCATCTCTTTCTCTTTGGAATCTGTTTGGTACAACAGCTAATTCACCAAAGTCTGATACATAGATATCAGCAGTAGCAACGATAGTTCTATCTTCCACGTTCTTGTACTTAGTAGCAGAACCTGTGAAGCCTGAGAACTTCTGTTTGTTGAATGGGCCAACCATGATCATATCTGGATCGCCACCATCTTGATAACACTCAAGAATTACTGACTTCAGATTATCTTCTGAGAAAGCAACAAGTGTATCAGCATCAGTAGCAGTATCAGATCCGTCACCAGTTGGATCAACACCTGCAGTTGATGAACCCGCAGAACGGACTGCGTTAGTTAACCATGAAGGTAAACCAGCAAGAGTTCTTGCAGTTGAAGCGTTACCAGCAGCAGCAGCTTGGTTATTAGTTAAGATTGACTCCATGTCTCTCTTTAACTCTTTACCCATTTTTGCTAGTTGGTATGCTAGTTCGTCATTTCGACCAGCTGAGTTAACAGCACTGTTTGTTCCAGATACAACAACTGTCTTTCTTGAAATCTGACAGTAGTTTTGTAGTCTAGTTGTAGCAGCTCTTGAATCGAAAGATGCAACATCGTCACCTTCGACTTGAGCGTTTGATGTGGAAGCAGCCGCTAATGCGTCTGTCTGCCATTCGTGTTTTACTTGATCCGCAGTTCCTTTAGCAATGTTAGTCATAAAAGGAGTCTCAGTAGGACTGATTGAATAAATCACATCTTCGAGATCTTCTCTTATACCAACTCTGTTATGGGCGGACACTGTATTTGTAGGTACAGCCATTTTAGTCTCCTTTATTTAGTTGTTTATAAGAATTGCTTTAAAACATTAGCAGCATCTCTCATAGATCCTGTTTGTTTTAAGCGAGATTTTAACGACTTTGACTGTTGATTGTCTTTGTTGACTGTTTTTGTTGTTCCGCTACGCACCATCTTGGGTACTGTTTTGGATTGTTTCGCAGAGATTTTTGAGTTCATCATCTTATCATAAAGCATCGCTTTTTTGGCAATCACGAATGATCGATGATCTACCATCATGTTCAACTCTTGATCTGAGTAGCCTTCTTTTTTAAGATAACTCGTCATATCTTTGCGTAAGCCTTCACCTTTAACAGGATCAACATATTCAGGCTCTTTTTCAGCAAGCAGTTTTTTTTGTTGTTCCAAGTATTGATTGAATACTTTGGTCTGCTCTTGCTGTTGCTCTTGAATAGCACGTTGACGTTCTGCCTTAATGGTTTCTAACGCTTTGGATTTATTCTCAACTTCAATCTTTTTGCGATGATATTCATCGGGATCGTTTTCATATAACTTTGCCCAATCAATGTTCGCATCAGGTTTCATTGAGTTTTCAATCTCACTTAGACGTGTCGCATAGTCTTGTCGTAGTTTTGCCACCGCATCGGACTCGGACTTCGCTCTGTTGACTTCCTCTTCTAAGAGTCGTCTTTCATCAGCTAGTTCCATTGTCTTTCTTCGATAGTCTGAATCTCGTTGATAACCAGACATGAGTTCATCGAGGGTAACTTCAACAGGTTTGCCATTTACTTTGATTTCGTATTTGGCTTCCTCTTCTTGTGCCTCTTCACTATAGTCATCAGTTTGATCTTCGGATTGACTTTGTTCTTCAACTTCCCCAGTTTCTACTTCACTCTCGGTAACCTCTTGAGGTTCGTCTTGTGTTGCTTCGACTGATTCTGTTGTCTGCTCTTGGCTCTCGTCTGTGGCGTTTAACAAGTTAGCAAATGCAGATTGTGCTTGGTCTACAGTATTGTAGACAGGTGTAGATTCCCCATTGGGATTGTCTGACATGGTATAATTACCTTTCTTTTATGATTATTATTTGAGTTGTTCAGAAGCTAGTTTTCCAGTTTCCATTTCTGAAATTAACATTGCTTCGAACTCATCGATAGCCTTGACTAGGAAGAATATTTTTTCACGACCTTCAACGTCTCTCAGGGGTGAGTTCTTCCATTCAGTGTCAAGTTTATTCCTGATTGCTTTCAAGGAATCTTGTAATAGAGGATTCTCTAAAATATCTTTAGCTTGTTGTCCTCTAGAAATTTGTTTGTTTAAATCCAATTATCGACCTCTCGTATATCCTCTACCAGAATAGGCACTAGAACGAATATTTGTTTTTCTCGGTGCTGCTCTTTTATTTCTATTTCCTCCAAAACTAACACTTATTTTTGGACTTGGTAAACTTCTACCTGGAGGGCCAGATGCTCCTGTACCTTTTCTAGGAGTACCTCCTCTTTCTTGAGCTTGTTTAACTCTTTCAGCGGCAGATTTTTTCTCCGCTTGTCTTTTTTTAGCGGCTTCTGCTGCCTCTGCTTTTCTTTGAATATCTAGTTGTCTTAGACGTTCTGCTTCAGCTGCTCTTTGTGCTGCAAGATCAGCTTGTCTTTGTCTCTCTAATTCAGCGGCTAGTTCTTGTTGTTGTCTTAGTTTTTCTGCTTGAGCGGCAGCTTCCGCTTTTCTTTGAATGTCTAGTTGACGTAATCTCTCTGCTTCTGCAGCTTGTTGTTGTGCTAACAATGCTGCTTGTTGTTGTTCTTGTTGAAGTCTCATTGTTGAGTCTAACGCACCAGGTAAGGTTTGTTGAGTAATTGAAGATAATGGTTCTATATTAATTGGAACTACAGGTGCAGTTGGGCCAATCTCTCTCACATTAATATCAGAAGTACCACCATAACTAACAGTAGGGGGTTGAGGGGTAAAAGCAGATATCAGTGATCCTAATACTCCTCCTCCCATTAAGAAGTCTCCTGCTCCAGCAGCCATACTTCCTAATGCACCACCTATATCTCCAGCCATTTGTCCTAATGTTGGAGAGGTAGCTACAATTCGATAGTAACTTCCATCATCTCCTAATACATAATCTCGTTCTATTCTTTCATCACCATAAACTTTTCTTAATCGATCTATCTCCGCATCGGTTTCTTTTTTAATTTGAACACCTCTATAACCATATTTTTTATTAATTTCTCCAGCTGCGGAAGCAACTTTTGGGCCATATTGTTCTTCTAATGCCATCATCTGCATAGAATTTAATGCACCTGATTCTGGGCCTAATCCAGCAGGTAATCCTCTTTCGAATCCTTCAATAATACCATCTGTGATTTGAGGGCCTGTAAATTCTCTATCTCTTCCACCACCTTGTTCAAACATACTATCGGGTTGACAGACACCATCAATTAATTGATATCCAGGTGGGCAAGGATCAATCGGTGCTTCGGGAGAAGCAGGGGGTGTTTCGGGTGTAGTGTCTATTTGAGGTCGAGGAAATCTTGCACCTTCTTCTAATT
>CALBDR010000025.1 GCA_937927525.1 uncultured Candidatus Melainabacteria bacterium | reverse complement strand
GCGCTTGCTATGAGTAAGATCATCCCTGTTATTGTTCAATGCTTTCAGGATAAGGAAGCTCAAATTACTGCTATTAATCAAAACTTTGAAGCTAGATTGCAAGCTTTGGAGGCAGCACAGTAAGGATTGATGTGAGACTTGTTTGGTATGTTGATGATAACGAAACACAGAGACAAAGCATTGCAGCAGAACTTGAAGCTAAGATTCCAGGTACAGCAGTTAGAACTTGGGCTTGTGGGCAATCTGTTATTGATGCTTTGCGAAACGATGATATTCCTCCGTTTTGCATTATTAGTGATGAGCGCATGGATGGCATCAGTGGCTTTGGCCTTTGGAAGATGCTTGGTGAGATGGGCTACGAGATTCCATTTATCCTTATTTCCGCAGATGAGGAAGCCATTCATCGTTACGTATCTAGTGGAATCATTGCCTTACCTAAACCAGACGGACATAAGTTTAAATCGGAAAACTTTATATCACGATTAGGGGCACAAATGGACACTATTGAAATTCGCAAAGAGATTCATGATCAGCTAGAGCCGATGAAAAAAGATTTGGCTGAAGTCCTTACCTACATTCGTGAAACTAGGAACGTAGATGTCCTAACCAAAATATCTAACTTTGTAGATGACTGCCAGAAGAACCCCCTACTTAAGTGGGTGATTGTTCCAGTATTCCTGGCTCTCTTCGGGATTATCTACACAGTGATTAAATTTAAGGGAATTAAGTAATGCCAACTAGCGAAGGCCCAAATACTAAAACCTCTGGAGAATTTACTGACGTTGAGTTAGAGAATCGTGATCCAGATAATCAGAAGCTATTGGAAGATGCCAAGGCTTTACTTGCCCATGCTGTAGATCAGGAGAGAGAGCAAAGGGAGAAGTCCAAGGATGATGTGGACTTCTTTAATGGTTATCAGTGGGACGAAGAACTACGCAACGAAAGAGAGATGATTGGTAGGCCATGTCTTACTATCAACCGACTACCTACTTTTGTAGATCAAGTAGTGGGAGATCAGAGGCAGAATAGACCACAGATGAAGGTTAGACCTATCGACTCTGGTACAGACTTTGAGAAAGCCAAGATCATGGAAGGTCTTATGCGACATATTGAGAGACAGTCTCATGCTGATGTTGCTTATGACACTGCCTTTGAGTATTCGGTAGTTTGTGGGCTTGGTTATTGGAGAATCCTGACCGACTACATTGATGAGAAGTCTTTTGATCAGGAAATCTTAATTCAGAAGATTGATAATCCCTTTAGCGTCTACTGTGATCAGATGACCATGCGTAACGACTTTTCAGATATGAAATGGGCGTTTATTACCGAGATCATGACATATGATACTTTCGAAGAAAGATATGGCGATAAAATTCCCAAGGAAAGCGTAGACGTTGGGTTCGGTGACGTAGACCAAAAAGAGAATATTAATGTGGAGCGTGTCCAGGTTGCTGAGTATTTTTACAAGGAAGAGGAGAAGACTACTCTTTATTTTTTGGATAATGGCGAGACAATGGATAAGGAAGAGTACGATGAGATGTACGTCAACATGCCTTATCCAGAGGATGCAAGACCTCAGATATTGAGAGAGAGAAGTTCTACTAGGACTAAGGTTATGTGGATGAAGTTCTCTGGCTCTCACATCTTAGAGGAGCCTAGAGAGTGGGCAGGTAAATATATACCTATCATCCCTTGCTACGGTAAGTCCCTATGGAACGATGGTCAGAAATTCTATCGTGGTCTTATTCGTTTTGCTAAGGATTCCCAGAAGTTATACAACTACTGGAGAAGCACTGCTACTGAGTTGATTGCTTTAGCTCCTAAAGTACCTTGGCTAGTGACCCCTGAGATGATTGAGGGTTTCGAGCATGAGTGGGAGTCAGCAAACCTGGAGCCTAAACCATACCTACCCTACAACAACGTAGGTGGTCAGCAACCAAGACGAGAGATGATGCCACAGATACCTGCTGGGGTTATCTCAGAATCTCATAATGCGGTAGAGGATATGAAAGCCACTACTGGAATCTATGATGCCTCATTAGGTGCGAGATCAAACGAGACTAGCGGTAGGGCAATTCTAGCAAGGCAGAGAGAAGCTGATGTCGGGACTTTTGCTTTTATCGACAACTTGAGTAGGTCTATGAAGTATCAGGGGAAAATCCTGATAGACCTTATTCCCAAGATTTACGACACCGAAAGGGCTATTCGCATTCTTGAGGAAGATGACACTGAAAGAGAAGTAGTCATCAACCAGAGAGTTCGTGAGGAGCAACCTGGAAATATTGAGAACCCAATGATTGAAACTGTAATGAACGATATGACCGTTGGTCGTTACGACATTACTGTAGACGTTGGGCCTTCCTACACTACTCAGAGACTAGAGGCTGCTGCTTCTATGATTGAGTTTGTAACTGCAATGCCTAATACGGGTGCGGTTATGGCTGATCTAGTTGCCAAGTCTATGGACTGGCCTAACTCAGACAAGATTGCCGAGCGATTGAAGAAGGTATTACCTCCAGGTGTAGCAGACGATGAGAATGAAGACGGTCAACCAAGTGAGCAAGAGATGATGGCTATGCAACAGCAACAGGCCATGATGCAGCAACAACAGCAGATGGCTGAAATGGAAATGCAGAAACAACAGATGGAAGCTCAACTTGAGATGCAGAAGAAGCAACTTGATCTACAGGTTCGTGAGATAGATGCCCAGATAAAGCAAATGCAACTTTTGAAGGAGCAGAAAGAACTGCAAGAAGACAGAGACATGAGTAAGGCTGAAATTAAGCAACTTGCTGCGAAGACAGTAAGAGAAATAATGCAAGGTAAGTAACTGGCTATCCAGGCTAAATTCGTTCTAGGAGGACGCAGATGACGACAGAGAATCAAGAACAGACATCAAATGTACAAGTAATGAGTGCATCGGAACTAGGAGAGGCAAGAGGTCGAGCGACTATGAGTGCTTCTAACTGGGAAGCCGATGCTGATTTAATCGCAGAGGACAGGAAGTCCGAGCCACCAGTTTCAGAGGAGTCAGTCTCTTCTGCTTTAGACGCTGCTAATAGGTTTGATGATGGGTCTAGTGATCTACCGCCACAGACTG
Source organism: uncultured Candidatus Melainabacteria bacterium (assembly GCA_937927525.1). GTDB lineage: Bacteria > Cyanobacteriota > Vampirovibrionia > LMEP-6097 > LMEP-6097 > DT-14. The sequence goes on along the minus strand of CALBDR010000025.1, from coordinate 1,948 downwards.
ATGAGGGTTCAGCACCTCAAGGAAACGATACCCCTGAATCATCTACTCAGGGTGAACAAACAGATGCCAGTGCCGACGAAGCACAACCAAAGCAAGATGGGCTACAGAAGCGCATCAACAAATTAGTTAGACAGAGGGAAGATGCAAAACGGGAAAAGGATGCTGCCTTAGCTGAACTGGAGCAATTAAAGGCTCAACTACAGTCTCAGCAATCACAGCAGACTCAAGACCCTGTTGCACCTAGAGAAGACGATTTTGATGACTACGGCAAATACATGGAAGCTTTAGCAGATTATAAGGCTGACATGAAAATCAAATCTTACGTAGAGAATCAGAATCAACAAAAGGTTCAACAACTTGAGCAGACTGTGCAGAACAGTGAACAGGCGTTTAAACAGAGTAGAATCGAAGAAGCTAGTCAGAAGTACCAAGACTTTAGTGAGAAGGTACTTCAGAACAATGATCTTGCGATTACTCAAGCTATGTCTGAAGCTATGTTCAAATCGGATAACTTTGCCGAGATTGCGTACCACCTTGGTTCTAATCCTGAAGTAGCCTATGAAATTGCTCAACGGGTGGGCAATGATCCATATGCTGCTGCCAGGGAAATCTATAGTTTAGAAAGTAAAGTACAGAATGCGGTGATACCACCGCCCAAGCCTAATGTTAGTGGTGCTCCTGACCCAATATCTCCAGTGAAGCCTACCTCTCCGAAAAAGGAACTTGATCCATACGTAGATGTGGACAAGATGTCTATGGACGAGTGGATGGAAGTCATGAATGAGAGAGAACGTCAGAGACTTGCTAAAGGAAGGCGTTAATTTTAAAGGAAAAGCAAAATGGCTAATACTATTATTACCCCATCCATTATTGCTCGTGAGGCACTTCGTCAGCTTAAGAACAACCTTGTTATGGCTGAAAGTGTTCATCGTGAGTACAAAAACGAATTTGTAAAAGTAGGCGATACCGTAGCAGTACGTAAGCCTGTTAAGTTTGTAGCTAAAGACGGAGCGACTAGAGTTAATCAGGACGTTACCGAATCTAGCTTGAATATTGTAATCAACAAGCGTAAGCACGTTTCTTGGAAGTTCTCTACTCAAGACTTGACTCTGAAGATCGAGGACTACACTGAGCGATACATTAAGCCAGCAGCTATTGCTTTGGCTAATACTATCGACGCTGACGGTTGTTCTTTGTACAAGGATATCTACAACTTGGTAGGTACTCCTGGTACTACTCCTGCGACATTTGCTTCTATCGCCAGTGTTGCACAGAGACTTGATGAAGAAGCTTGTCCACAAGACATGAGACACATGGTTCTAAACCCTGCTGCTCACTGGGGTCTTGTTGCTGGTGATTTCAAAGGATATTTCGAGCAGAATCTTGCTTCTGATCTTCTTCGCAAGGGCTTCTTGGGACGAATCGGAAACGTAGATTTCGCTATGGATCAGAACGTAAAGACTCACACTAACGGTACTAGAGGTAACGGAGCGATTAACGGTGCTACTGCTAGTGGTGCTACTACTCTTAACATCGACGGTATCGGTGCTTCCGCTACTATTAAAGCTGGTGATGTATTCACTATTGCTGGAGTATATGCTGTTAACCAGGACAACTACGAGACTACTGGTTCTTTGAGAAACTTTGTAGTTCTTGCAGATGCTACTGCTAACGGTGCTGGTGAAGTCACTGTATCTGTTAGTCCTACTTTGATCGAAGCTGGTGCTGCATCTTTGGAAGCTTACGCTACTGTAGACGCTCTACCTGCTGATGACGCAGTAGTGACTTTCCTCTCTGGTGCAGGCTCTTCTGTATCTCCTCAGAACTTGTCTTTCCATAAAGATGCTTTTGCATTGGTAACTTGCCCATTGGAAGTTCCACAGGGTGTACCTTTTGCTGCTCGTCAGACTTATGACAACTTAAGCATCCGAATCGTGAAGGACTACGA
>CALBDR010000024.1 GCA_937927525.1 uncultured Candidatus Melainabacteria bacterium | reverse complement strand
ATCATATGTCTCACCTGGAAACTTCATAAGGATATCATCTCTTGATATCACAGAATGTGATGTCTCAGGGTCAAGTGTCCGAATATACGAGCTTTTTCCTGAGCATGGAAGACCAATAAGTACTGTAGCTGTCTTAGGCTTAGGTGTTATCTCTCTTGTCTTAGCCTGTGGCTCCCAATATCTTTCAGAATCACCTGCAAAGTAGAATCTACCGTCAGCATCGGCTTCATTTAGCACTTTAAGCATGTGTAGGAAAGATTTATCTTGATTTACAAGTCTTTCATCAAGCTTCTCATTAGAAAGCTTAAATGGCTCTGTATGAAGTGCAATGGCTTGAAAAAGCTCTTTCTTAAAAAGCTTTATTTTGAAATCTTCCTCGAACTTCTTCATTACATCAAGTGCCATAAATGCTGACATTGACTCATGGTTAAAGAACCTTACACGCTTCTTATCCTCCACACGCTCTTCACACATTGGTTTACCAATATCATGCAGTAGGGCTGCAAGGATATTGTGATGACCTTCCTGAGCAGCATTTACAACTAAACAGGTGTGGGTCCAAATGCTCCCCTCCATATGGTAGGGATTTAGATTATCTTTATCAAAGTTATGGTCAGATTCCTGCATCTCTTTTACAAGCTCAGGAAAACTATCCATAAACCATTTGATTATTTCCGATTTGTTCATTTTTTTCTTTTCTCCATAAATTCTCTAAATTCATCCCCGAATTTTTCTTCAAAATCTTCATCCCAATAATAAAATGAGGGATCAATATATTTATGTAATAAAAATTGACATTTATCGCCATCTACACATGGCGGTTTTATACCAGCTTCTTCCATATCATCTAATAACCTAATTAATTGCCAAGAAAGCTGTAGTCCACCATCGTCATGATAAGGAACTGGTTTTACCCAAGAATCTAACATTTTTTGCAATAGCTCACTTCTTTTCAATTTCCATCTCCTGTTTTCTCTGTAGTTTAACCATCTCGATCATCCTACCAAGTCTCTCTAAATCATCGTCATCCATACGCAATCTACAAAGCTCTTTTGAATTAGGTGTTCCGTCATCCTCTTTCAATATTAAATATATACCATCATGGATAGAGCTGTCAAGAAATACTAATTTTTCATCGTGAGCGGCAAAGCTACACTCCATTATATAACTCATTTTTTTCTCCTAAATTCCATAGCAACATCACGCCCACTAATTGGCTCTAAAACAAACTCATTTGAGTTATATGTACTTTCCAAAGCTTTTATACCATCCCATTCACAAAATGTATAAGGATAATTACTTGTCTTCAAAGCCCCAGAAACAAGCTCATTAAACATTTCTAATGTAAAACCTTCTGGAAGTATAAGTGTAACATTGTGCGCCCCTCTCATTCTAAATCACCCATGTCAACCCTATTATCTTTTAAAATCTCACTTAACTCAAACCTAATACCTCTTACTACTTCATGCAATAGTACAGCTTCTTTCTCTGTAACTTCGTGATATCCTTCTGGTAAAGGAATTTTAGTACCTGCACTAATATGCCCATCATACTTTAACATCTGTCTTAAATGATTATCAAGATCGTTTAGGGCAATAAAAGCACCTGTAGCCGAAACAGCTCTTCTATGTGCAAGTTTATCTGAATGATCGTCTAAATCAAATTCTAGCGTTGCTTTAGCCATTCTGAACACTCCTTTAATAAATTATCAAGCTCTTCGCTTGGGTTGGCTTTGGGGTTTCTACCAGATGGATGTGGTAGTTTAAAATATCTAGCTGGTTCTGGATATTCTTTTTGTTTAGTAATATCCCAGTAATGATTAACGTGATCCTTTAGGACTTTCTCTGCCTCATTGCCTAATGCAATAAACTTACACAATCCAGTATGGAACGGTTTAAGTCCATCCTTATTGCACATAGCAACATGGGTTATATCAATATTCATCTTAAATATCCAATCAAGTAGTTTTTTATATGACTGCGTACCCACAAATGGTATATTAGGATCTAAGTTCTTATCAGATGGCTTGTCGCCTACAAATACTATTTTCTCCACAATAACCTCTTAACTAAAGCTGTAGCAGCAAGCTGCTCAACAATAAATACAAATAACACAACCGCAACAGCCACATCTCCACTAGTAAAGCCATCGACATTGGCAATGAACTTGTTGTTTATCAAAAACTCCATAGTATAACCTGTCGTAATGTAAGGTACGAAAATAATAAAATAAGCCGAAATCAATAACTTAAACACAAGCCCTCCTAAATCATTTTTTCTATTTCCATTCTAGCACGTTCTGGTGTTGTTTTCAAGTAGGCTTCTGTAAAATATTCACGACACGCTTTCATTGACTTAGGATCTGCATTTAAACCCTTAGTGGCTAGAAACCTGTAAAATCTAAATACTCTAAGGTAATCCTCTTGGATACGCTCTTTTGGCTTACCAATAAACCTAAGTGTGCGATTTTTAATATCTGACAAACCCTTGCCTGTTGGGTCTAATATCTCACCTGTATGTGGATTTTCATATAGCGCATTGATTGTAAAATCTCTCCTTACCGCATCATCTTGAATTGTACCAATCTCAACTTCAGTAGGTCTACGTCCATCTAAATATACGCCTTCTTTGCGAAAGTTAGCTATCTCGTAATGCTCGCCTTCTTTACTAACATTTAGTACAAGGAATTGTTCGCCAGTTTCTTTTACATCCCACCCATGTCCACCGAGACAATCTCTAGCTACTTCATATGGTACATCTGTCACAATATCAAAGTCCTTAGACTCTACGCCTAAGAAACCATCACGAACACATCCACCAACCAAATAGTTCTGATCAGAGTGAATACTGAGTAAGTAAAATAAATGTTTAAGTTTTGGACTTAGATCCATAAAATCCTCTCCATGTTGGGAATACAACCATCTGCCTACCTACACTAGTGTAAGCTTTTTCCCTTTCTATTCTATACTTATGATAGAACTTTGGCAAGCAATGAATTGAGTTATATACTTTTGGGTGTCTCCACTTCAACTTAAATATAAAACCATATGGATTATCCATTGATTTTAAATAGTTATCCATATGAAATTCTCTAAGCTTGCGCCAGTTCTTATTACTAAGTGTACAGATACCCTTGACTTTATCCTCACAGTATTGCCTGAACTTATCCCAGCTATTGAGATAATCTACTAGTTCCTGCACTACAGTCTCAATTCACTCTGTAATTCGTCAATAGTAAGCTCTTCTACTTTAATTAGAAAGCCAGTAGTTAAAGATAAATAGACTCCAAATCTATCTTTATAAATACATTGGATTTCTTTTACCTTAATCTCATCGATGAACTCACGCTCAACTCCAGTATCTCTATGTTTAATCTTTCTTTTTACTCTAATTGTTTCCATTAATAATCCTAATCGTAATTATGGTTTACGTTTTTACTTTCCATTATCTGTTCTTGCGTTTTTTTACATTTCAAGCAGTCTTTCCAAACTTGTTTCTTACCAAATATTGGGTGCTCAATTGTGTGCCATTTAGTATCACATACTGGGCAATATTCGCTACCGTTCATTATTCTTTTGTACGAAAATCTACCATCGTATTCATACTTTCTAGGGCTTTTATGATAGGGCTTGATATGATTTTCAGGAATATCCATAAAAGGTGGAATAAGGTTAGGATCATCAAAATAAACAGTACACTCATAGCCTCCACCACTACTAGTCCTAACACTTTTAACGGTTCCAGCATGTCCATTAACTTGTACCCTATCTCCATACTTATACTTCGGCATCCTCTTGTACCTCTTCTTTAACCTTCAAA
>CALBDR010000023.1 GCA_937927525.1 uncultured Candidatus Melainabacteria bacterium | reverse complement strand
TTTTCACATTGAGTTTTGCAGGGCTTCCTTATTCTGTTTTTTTCATCGTCTATTTTACCATTTAATTTTTGATTATTATCGGTATTATCTTTTCTTTCAGTTTCTTTTGATTTATATGTATTGCTTATACCAGTTTCAATCTTTGTTTCAAAATGAATATTTTCTCTAATCTGAGCATGACTTGAATCGTGTTTAACTTCTTTGTGATCCTGTGATAATTTACGATTCTCTAGTTTTTCAACTTTTTCATTTGTTATTTCTCTGTCTTTAAAATCAATATTTTTTGTAAGCTGATCAAGAGGAGTGTCATGTTTTTCAAGAATAGAGCCTTCTCTTTTTTTGAAAAAGTTTTTCCCAGAGTTGTTTTTGGGGTTACTAATATCTTTTGGATTAGCATCCTCTAAGTTAGTATGAGCTGTTAGTTCTCTCCCCTCGTAGGTGTTAGCTTCTCTACCTTCATAAGTAGTTGCTTTATTCATATCAGAAAGTCTATTTGCAACTATATTTGTTTTAATCGCATCGATAACTCTGGCATCATCACCGATCATGCTTATGAATTTGTTTAAGTTTTTCTCTCTTGAGCTTAGGTCAAATTCGTATATATTTGATCTACCAGCTTTATCATTTGATGAAATTAGTAATTTATCATCGCTAATTTCAATATTGCCTGCTAATTCAGTACCATAGTATTGTGGTGTGATTTTATGAATTTGTTTGCCAAGTCTGGAATCAAAGACATGGATGCTGGTATTTTCAGTGCCAGTTACAGAACTGCTTTTAGCAGTAACTGCTAAAAAGGTATTGCTGACAGCCATTGATTCACCAAATAAACCTGCACCTTTTACATCATTTTTAGGGTTGATCTCACCTTCAAAACTTCCAGTTGTAGTGTTGAATACATGGATTCTACCTTTAGTGAAATGAGCACCATCTTTTTTGATTATGTCACTTTCAGCTATGAAAAGTTTATCATCTAGACTTTCCATGTTAACACCAAAAGTACCATTGCCATTTGATCCTGGTCTTGGTATTTCTGTTATTTGCTTTCCTGACTCAATATCAAATTTATATAATGCTCCAACAATTTCGCCATCTACTTTTTCTGAAGCTGGACCAATTGCATATAAGTCATTATGAACAATTCTAGATTCATTTAATTTTTGTCCGTTTTCTGTTTTGAACTTGTTTATAAACTCACCATCTGCTTTGAATACATATTCAGCTCCATCACTATGAATATGAACATGATCGTCTTTAATTTCCCCACCTTTAAAAGTCATATTGACTTCAAAGTCTGGATGACTAAAAGATGAAATTTGGGTTTGACTTTCTGTATCAAAAAGATAAGCCGCTTTAAAGTCAGTTTCTAGATTTCCCTCTGTTTTTAAACCATCAAGAGATACTAATACTTTATTATTATCACTCGAATAAGTTCTACTAGAGAAAGTCTTAAAGCTCTCTGATACAGATTCTATATTCATAGAGTTTTCTACATTAGAATTTTCACTTCTAAAAATCGCTATTCCCTCAAGTATTCCTGTAGATTGCTCATCTATAGAGCTTAATTCAGTAACTAAGTGTTCACCTACGACAGTAAAATCATTTGCATTGAGTCTATTTAATGAACTTATTTGATCATAGATTCCAGTGAGATCTGGTTGAGATTCATCTAAGCCTGTATCGAAAAAGTGGTTTAAAAAATTATCAACTTTTTGAGAACCTATATTTAGGTTAATCCCGCTTTTAAGAAGCTGGTTTTGAATACTTTTAAACTCATCAGTATTCTTCAATTCTTTAACATCTTTAATAATTTTTAAGAACTCTTCTTCTTTTTCTAATCTTTGTTTATTTGTATAGATACCATGCTTAGCTTCTTCTATAAAAGTGTTTATTTCATTTAAGTTAGTACTTATCGAATCGATCGTCTTTAAAGCTTTTGCTAACTTCTCTGGACTATCAGTAAATTTCTCTGAGAAATCTACTTCACTTAATTTAAAATTATTTTTTTGATTAACTGTTCTAAGGCTATTACTGATCTCAAAACTAGACATTGCTCCCCCTTAATGTCTTTCTAAAATTTAATAACTATTTACTATTCTTTAATATACAAACCAGATATTTAATTTTATTATGTCCGAGATTTATAAACTTTCCTATTCATGAGCTTCCCTTTTGTTTTTGTATTCATGTACTATATACACTGAAATCTGCATTTTATAACATAAAATAATTTTTTTTTGTTCTTAAGCTTTCGTAAGGGCTTTCTTAAGTATGAGTTTATTCAGTTTCTTCATTTTCTTCTTCTAAAAGAGGTTTGCAAGCGTGTTGGAATAAGTCATATTCTAAAGTATTTTTCTTAACTAGCTCCATTTCAGGTTGGTTGATCCATTTTGTATTAATTAGTTTACCTTTGTCATCATACATCTGGTAGGAGGTCATCATTGATCTATTCGAAAAGCAATAATAGTATCTCATTGAGTCTATTCTTTTAGAGGCTAAGTTAATGTGAGGATTATCACTATCATGAAATTTGTCTTCTGACAATTTTTTCACTTCAGGGAATTCGAGTTTTGTCCATGCCTTACACATATTGTCTAAACACTCTAAGCGATTGGCATCAATAAACGCTTTCACACCTTCACGAGTAGTGGTTACGTAAACCCAGCTATTAGCTTCAGATTCAAATTCATTTGAGCAGGCACTTAGTGAAATCACTAATATAAATAGATTTAGAATTAAACTGTTTCTCTTCATTTTTATTCTCCAATTGTCATGATTGATTGAGCTTCTATATTAGTAGGTATTTCACTGTAGGCGATAATCGCCATTTGTGGAAGTTGCCTTTCTAAAAGTTTCCTAAGTGGCATACGTATTTTCCCGTTACAGAGTAATACTGGTGGGAAGCCTTGACCAGAGACTTCTTCAAATGCCAAGTTTATTTGTTCTAAAATTACTTTAGCTTTAGCTGGATCTAGAGCTAACTTATCCAGGTGTAAAGATTTTACGATTTCCTCTTCGATGCTAGGGTGGAAAGTTATACAGTTTATGACATCATCGATTAAGTAAGGAAAAACTAGCTGTCTACCTAAACCTTCTCTAACTCTCTCAATTAAGAAATCTTTATCTTTATTAAGCTTAGAGTTGTTTGCGATATGTTCAAGTACTGTGGAAAAGTCTCTAATAGAAACTTGCTCAGCAAGTAAACCACTTAGAATTGCAAGTAGCTCACCTTTGCTGATATTGCTATTTACTTCTTCTACGATAGTTTCATTGAATTCTTTGACCTCTTCCAGCATTGCTACTAGACTTTGTCTGGTGAGAATTTCTCCAGCAAAGATTTTGATAACTTCGGTTAGGTGAGTTGCTATTACTGATGAAGGTGTGGCTACAGTATAACCCAGTGATTCAGCCCTATCCTTTTCTTCGCCTTTGACCCATGTCGCTGGTAAACCATAGCTAGGTTCTACAGTTTCTCTACCTCTGAGAGGATCAGCCATAGGGTCCACTAGACCAGTGTTTACTGCTAAAAATGAGTCGACTAAAACAGATCCTTTAGATATAACTGAGCCACGGAGTTTTACCTGGTAATCATCAGCACCAAGTTCTGCTAAGTTGTCATGGACTCTAACTGGTGGCATAGGTAATCCCATTTCTACCATGATTTGTCTTCTGATTTGTCCGATACGTGACATTAAGTCACCGTTTTGTTTCTTGTCAATCAAGCCTACTAATTTATAACCGATTTCTAGTTCAATTTGATCAACTTTTAAAAGTTTTAAAACTGCTTCTGGGCTATTGTCTTTTTCTTTTTGTTTTAATTTCTCATGGTGAGTTGCTTCAGCACTTTCTGCTTCTAGGGCAGCTTCACTAGCTTCTGCATTATCCATATCTTCTTTTTCGTTTTTGAATTTAACGAAAGTCCAGTAACCTAGAGAGATTGAAACGATCATGAATGGTAAGAAGGCGCCTCTAATACCTACGGCGAGAACAAACATAGTAAGAGAAGCTATACCTATAATTTCTTTACGTTTGAATAATTGGGTACCTAAGTCATCTGCAAATTGAATTTCTGGATCTGAACGTGTAACGATAATACCTGTAGCAACAGAGATAATTAATGCTGGGATTTGTGAAGCTAAGCCTTCTCCAATGGTTAAAAGTGTATATAGTGAAGCAGCTTCTCCAGCAGACATTTGCAACTGCACCATCCCGATTACGAATCCAGCAATGATGTTTACAAGAGCAATGATAATAGAAGCTGTGGCATCACCTTTTACAAACTTCGAACCACCATCCATAGTAGAATAAAAATCAGCTTCTTTAGCTATAGACTTTCTTCTTTGCTTTGCTTGAGTTTCATCGATTAAACCTGCATTTAAATCAGCATCAACAGCAAGTTGTTTACCTGGCATACTATCTAAAGCAAATCTAGCTGCAACTTCTGATACCCTTCCTGCACCTTGGGTTACTACGATAAAGTTTACGACGAATAAAATTAAGAAAATAATGATACCTACGACAAAGTTACCACCGACAACAAATTCACCAATGGCATGAATGACATTTCCAGCATGTGCGTCAACTAAAATAGATCTTGTTGCACTGATTTCAAGAGCTAGTCTAGCTAAGGTGATGATTAATAATAAAGTCGGGAAGGTACTGAATTCTAAAGGTTCAGTTACGTATAAAGTTACTAAAAGAATTCCAATTGCTGCTGAAAAGTTAACAACAAAGGCTAAATCAATAATGAATGTCGGTAACGGCACCATTAAGATACCAATAATAATAATGACAAAGACTGCCAATATGTTTGATTGATTAGTTAATAAAGATTGAAGTGCTTGTTTTACGGCTTGTGGATTTATAGCGTTAGAAATCATCGTCGAATATTATGTCTTCTTCCTGGTAATAACCGTCGTAGTTGTTACGGTTTTCGATAACTTCATTCATTAAGATTTCTTTGTTATCAAATGGGTCGGTTATTGCATATAATTTAAGTACCCGATGTCCGTCAACAAGTTCTACAGTACCTGGTTGATTTTCGATGATTCTCAAGTAGTCAAATGAATTAACATTTAGATGAATTCTTCTATTAAAGACTAAAGTCCCCTCTGAATCAGAAACAAAAACTTCGACAACGTATGCCTCGTCTTCGTTCATAAGTTGACCATCAATTTCGTCGATAAACTTAACGTGATCAAAGCCTTTTAGGACTCTAATCATATCGCGCTTAGCAGTGACAAGACCTTTCCCAACTATACAGGGTATTTGTTTGTCTCCATCTTCAGTCAAAACATCAACTCCTTAATAACTATTATATTCCCAAATACAAGATATGCCAAATCAGTATATGTATGTATATTCTTACACTTTAGAATTATCTAAACAGATTTTGGTTAATAGCTGGTTATGAAATTGAAAAAATAAAATAAAAGAGGAAAGCCAGCCCTGGTAGGTGGCTGGCTTATGGAGTGCGCGAGTGTAAATTGTTTATGGTTTAGGGTGCAACAGCGTTTTGCTCTTCCCAGTCTTGTGTATTTGTGACTGTACTACTATTAAAGGCTGTAGTTGATGTTGTTCTATCTTCACCAGTATATTCTTGTGAGCTTGAGAATAGATCTCCACCATTCTTTCTTAAGTCATCTAATTTTTCTAATAAATCTTTTTTAAGGTTAGTGGCAGCTTCTTCAGTAATTTCATTCTGTTCAAGTAGCTTATCGATTGTCTTCTCGACATTTTCTTTACCTTCAATTTAACCTCTATCAAGCTGAATACCGATAATCTTAGCCATTAAGTCCTTATCTTCATCAGAAACACTTTCAGGATCTTCTTTATAACCTTGTAATTGCTTTGTTAATTCTTCAAGAAGTTTGATATCACCACTATCTTTAAGTTGATTATCATTTCTATCTTTAACCTCTATATCCTAGAGTTTATCAGGATCAGCTACTAGGTTTCTTGCTTTTGCTCCACTTCCTTTTTTGTAGTAGGCGCTTGAGCTATTGTTGAATTTGATAAACTTTCTAATAGCATTTTTCTCTCCCTTGAAGTTTTTTGCTGCCTCTGAATATAAAAAGGGCTATAAGAAAAATAATTGATAATAAATTTAAAAAAATTTACAATTATACAAAGTTTTTTTCAAGGTTAAATTTATACCGAATTTGTATTTCGGGATATTTCTCGTAGAGTTTAGCATGCTAAGCTAGTTTTTTGTGGCAGTAAGCTATAAGTTAATCGCAAAAAACAAGAAAGCTAGAGCTGGAATTATATCTACCCCTCATGGTGAGATTGAGACTCCTGTTTTTATGCCTGTAGGCACTCAAAGCACGGTAAAAGCTATGACTTATGATCAAGTCGAAGCAACTGGAGCTGAAATCACTCTTGCGAATAATTACCATTTGTTTTTAAGACCAGGTCCTGATTTAATTGCAAAAGCAGGTGGACTTCATAAGTGGACTAATTTTCATAGACCTTTTCTTACTGATTCTGGTGGTTTTCAAATTTTCTCTCAGATGAGAATTAACAAATGCAAAATCTCAGATGATGGTGCTGAGTTTATTGATACCATTACTGGTCAGAAACATTTTATGAGTCCTGAGATTTCAATTGATTCTCAAAATAAATTAGGGGCTGATATCATTATGGCTTTTGATCATTGTCCTCAGGGTAATTCTAGCTATGAAGAAACTAAAGAAGCGATGCAAAGAACCCATGAATGGGCAGATAGATGTGTCTCAGCTCATAAAAGAGCTGCTGTTCAAGCACTATTTCTAATAGTTCAGGGTGGTATCTATGAGGATCTTCGCAAAGAGAGCGTAGATTATATTTGTTCTAAAGATGTACCTGGCTATGCTATAGGTGGGGTTTCTGTGGGGGAATCACGTGAAGATATAGATAGGATAGTAGACTATACTGCGCCATTACTCCCTGAAAATAAACCTAGATACCTTATGGGGATTGGGACTAAGGAAGATATCGTCAAAGCTATCGCTGCTGGAATTGACATGTTTGATTGTGTTATGCCAACTCGAATTGCTAGGCATGGTAGCTTCTTCGATAAGGATGGTAATAGGCTTCAGATTAAAAACCAAAGATACACTGAAGACTTTAGTCCATTAGTAGAAGGCTGCCAGTGCTATTCCTGCACTAATCATTCTAAGGCATATATACGACATCTATGGAAAGTGAATGAGACTACAGCTGCGACCTTGTTAAGTATACATAATTTGACCTATTTGATAAATTTAGCTAAGGAAATTAGAGGGAATATTATAGATGGTACCTTTAATCCAGACAAGTACCTTAATAGCTAAATATGAATGCCTGATGAAGAACTAGAAGCAGTTCCTGATTTAGACGAAGAACCTACTGAAGATAATCAAGAAGCTGCACCTGAGACAGAAGAAGCTATTGCTGAGGATATTCCTGAGCAAGATGCTGGCGTGTCAGAAAGTGATGAATCTAATGCTGCCAGTGATGAAGCTAAGGAGAAGAAAGCTGATGAACAATCTCAGGCTGAGGCTTTAGCAACTGAAGCTAATATTAAAGAAATAAAGCAAAATCTGTCAAAAGATTTGATTATTGTTGATGAAGCTTTATCTGATGAGGAATTTTTAGAAAGGATTAATTCTCGAAATGTTTTTGATCGTTTTGAGAAATATATTAAGTACCAAGTTAAAACTGTCAGTGACTTTGAAGCTATCTCTAAAAGTAGGCTTTTGCAGATACTTATTCTTTTAGGTGTAATTTCAGGAATAGTGTTTTTCGTATGGTCTTTAAAATTTGATGATCAAGAAGATTATAAATATTTGGTAGGTTATATAAAAATTAATAGAAAGCTTCCAGAAGGAGCTAAGGGACCATTTCCTGAAGAGGTGAAAGATATAATTCGTAACTATGTTAAGAATCCAGAGAAATATTTAGATCATACTGATCTCCCTCTTCATCACCATCACGATAAGAAACAAGAAATAATCATGAGTGATAAATATGCTGGTTTAATAACTAATGAACAGCTTTTACTTATTCTTGAAGAACAAGATTTAGGG
>CALBDR010000022.1 GCA_937927525.1 uncultured Candidatus Melainabacteria bacterium | reverse complement strand
AAGACATGCCGATTACTACTAAGCAAAATAAAAATAATGGATATGTTGTAATCAGAGCAACTGGAACAGAATCGTTTAGTTTAAACTCTCTTCAGTCTGCTGGTGAAACTGTACAGTCAGCATCGATTTCTGAAATCATGTGGTCGGTAGATGCATCACAGAGATGGACAGTAAGACGTGGAACTGGTGATGCAAACAATGTTGCTATCTTAACAGGTTCTGGTCACCATGATTATCAGTCTGCTGGAATGAGATTAGAAGAGACACAGGCTCAGCTTACAGGAAACACTAGTGTTACTTTGAGCGGTGGTAATGGTTACATCGTAGTCAAGTTACACAAAGTATCAGGAGAATAAAATGAAGCTGATAACAGAAATAAATGAATCAGTGGAATTTGTAGCTGAAGAGAAAAATGATGGTACCAAAGATTACTTCATCAAAGGTATCTTCATGCAAGGCAATAAGAAGAACAGAAACGGAAGAATGTATCCGATGGAAGTTCTTGATAGAGAAGTCGAGCGTTACAATTCAGAATATATTCAGAAAAACAGAGCTTATGGTGAGTTAGGTCACCCATCAGGACCAACGATCAACTTGGATCGTGTATCACATATGATCAAAGAGCTTTACAGAGACGGTGACAACTATGTCGGTAAAGCAAAGATCATGAAAGAGACGCCGATGGGTAACATTGTAAAGAACCTCATGGACGAAGGAGCATCACTTGGTGTCTCTTCAAGAGGAATGGGTTCACTTAAGCAAGACAAGAGTGGTGTAGCACAGGTACAGAGTGACTTCTACCTGGCTACCGCTGCTGACATCGTAGCAGATCCATCTGCTCCAGATGCTTTCGTTGAAGGTATTATGGAAGGAAAAGAATGGGTGTGGGAAAACGGTGTCCTCAAAGAAGCTGAAATAAATGGATTCCGTCAGGCAATTGAGAAAGACGCATCTAAATTGACTGAAGCTACTAAGATGAGAATCTTCGAAGATTTTCTGAGAAAGTTATAAAATTATAAATACTTCAAACCTTAAAGGAGTTAAAAAATGTCTGACCAAGATATGCTCGAATTAGATGAGTTTAAGGCTTCGTTCGGAGATCCTTCCGAAGTGCCTGAGCCGTCTACTAAAGAAACACCTAAGCGCACTGGCGACAAGGACGTCGAAGACGATCCTAAAGATGCGCCTACTGCGGTCAAGGTTCCTAAAACCAAAGCTGGCATGATCAATGCAATGATGCAGAAGATGAATGCCATGAAGACTAAAGATCTAATGGCTATGATGGGAGCGATGGGTAAGAACAACCAAGTTCCTGGTATGAACGAAGATACTGACTTCGATGAAGAAGTTGCATCTGTTCGTGCTTTGCCAAAGATTACATCTGAAGACATCGATATAAGTGAAGACATCAAAGCAATGTTTGCTGACGATTCATTGTCAGAAGAATTTGTAGATAGAGCAACTACTGTATTTGAAGCAGCTGTTGTATC
>CALBDR010000021.1 GCA_937927525.1 uncultured Candidatus Melainabacteria bacterium | reverse complement strand
ATAGAACCCCTTGTTCAGCAATATTCATTGCCACGTCTGATGTACCACCAACAACGGCTACGTTGAATTTTGCAACGCCACCATCACTGAATGTTACAGTGCCATCACTACCCGATGCACCTGTACCAACAATAAAACCTTTGAGACGAGCTCTTGAGGCATTGATTACAGTAGTAGCATCTGCTCCTGCACCTTTAACACTTACATCACTATCGTAGGCCATGATTTACCTCCCTAATTGGATATCGTTCCGTCGTCTTGAATGTGATAGTAGATAACACCACTTAGAGTTCCACCAGTTGGAGCTGAAGTTCCAACAGTTGCTGTCACTTTTGCTCTTTCGGTTAACGCAGTTTGGTTTGCTATAAGTGTACCTGCTTGACCAGATGCTAAGTCTTGTCTTGCATTAATATCACTTCTAAAGTTATCTCCTAAACCATCAGTATCAACAACGTCTGTTCCACCATCATAGTCAACAACACCTAAATCAATAGTTGGACTTGATCCACCTGTCGCTGCTCCAACTGTTAGAACCATATCAACAATAGCTCCTTCAGGAAGAATCACAGGGTTTGTGTTAGTTGATGAAATCTGAACATCTGTTGTAGATGCTGCAGCGTTTGATACATAAAATTGAGCAACCATAGGGACTGATCCCGCATAAGTTACTCTGTCTTGATCTCCACCGTTACTTCTTACGAAGCCAGTGAATGTTGTTTTATTTGCCATATTAAACCTCCTCGGTTGTATAGACCTCGTTACACAATCTCTATACCGTCTGACTAGCTCAGTTTGTGTAACTTGTTATGCTAGATACTTATTTATACCATAAAAAAAGGGGCATTAAAGCCCCTTTTAATATTAGTTATGTTTCAATGCTTATGCACCAGATGTACCAAATACACAACGTGGATCAGAGAAACCAAATGAGTATCTCTCTCTTGCTTTGTATCGGATGTTACCTGTGTCAAAGTCACCTTCCATCACTGTCTTTAACGGAGTTCTTGTAAAGTGTTTGAATCCGTTAGGAGCATCAGTTTTGATGTAGAAAGCATCAGCGTCAGTTAAGTAGTGGTTAACGACATAGCCTTCAGGAATCATTGACATGTTTCTGATTGCGTTGATGTCGTTATCTGCTGTGCCAACTCTTAAAGTAGAGTTCATTAGTCTGTCAGCAGTGAACTGTAACTGTCTTGGTACGATTAGTTTCATACCTTTGATAGCTGTTCTTAGGCCTCTCTCATCTCTGAAATCAGCGATGTCGATAAGAGACTGTTCAAGTGATGTTTCGTTCAAGTCAGCGTCTGTTGACAATCTGTTTTGTAAGAAACCACCAGATTGTAATGGGTGTTGTGTATTGATAAGTGATACACCGTCACCACCAGGATTAGATCCTGCAGCGCCAGCAGCAGCGAAAGCGTTGTTAAGAACTGCAGCAGCTTTAACTTGCTTTGTGTTTGCCATTGAACGAGCAAGTGCTCTTGTGTATCTAGCAGCGAGTCTGTCGTAAAGGTTGTCCTCTACAGCTTCCTCAGTGATAGAGAATGCAAGTGCAATTGTATCGTGTGTATAACGAGCTGTGAAAGTTTCGTTAGCTGTATCGAAAGCTACGCCCTCACCTTCTTGTTTGGTGGGTGCAGTTCCGAAACCTGCTAACATCACTTCTTCTTCAAATGCTCTGTCAGATGACTCAGCATCAAAGATCTCAGCGTGTTCGTTATCATATCGTGCGTATTCCAAGCCGAACAGAGCGTTCAAACCTGGCTCTAACTCTTTAACGAGTTGACTTCTAGATATAGCCATAGTTTAACCTCCTATATGCCTGCGGTATTAGCACTGTATAAGTGCTTGTTGAACTTAATCACGATGTTAGCGTTGTTAGCAGTAAGATCTGAGTTCTCAGGATCTCCTGAAATACCAACAATTTTAACAGCAGTATCAGCACTAGTTGAGAAAGTCTCACTGTTTACTTCTGCTTTTGATGTTCCACTGTGTGTAGAACCGGCAGTGTAAACTAAGTTAGCGGTTTCACCAACGTTAGCTAATGTCATTGCACCAGATACTTGAACTTCAAATAACTGGTTCGGATCGTCTTGTACGAAAGCTTTGATAGTACCGTCGTAGCTTGAAGTGTTAGCTGCGTGGTAGTTTGACCATATTGGTTTTCTTGTGTTCACGTCAACGTATTGAACGCCGTTGAAAACACCTACTACTACGTCTGCAACACCATTAGCAACTTCTACTGTACCACCAGCTACCATCTCCACAGGATCTCCCTGGAAGATTGAGGTCGCATAACCGTTGGCAACAAGGTATTGAGTCTGACCGTTTGTTGACGGACCAGAACCTTGCATTCTTACGGCTCTGAAACCAAAAGGGGCGTCTTGATTTGCCATGTTAATACTCCTTTAAAAGTATGTGTTGTTAGTAAGTGTTACGTTTAGGTCAGAAAAAAAATTATTCACTTTTTTTCGAGCCACCGAACGTAACTCTAGTTTGTCGCTCGGGCTTATTGATCGGCATAGAAGGGTGTTGTTCCTTTAGAAGATCGTTGTCAACAGCATCCTGTTGATCATGAGCTAATTGAGAGTAATATTCATTTCTCTCTTTTGCGATCTCTACCGGCACCTTTGCCAATAATAGTCCACCAACAGATACCACTCCTGCGTGCTTTCCTTCAGCTTCACTAGGAAAATCAAAATCAGGATATTCGTCTGCTCTAACAAGTTCATAACCTTGTCTGAGTCGACCGATAACGTTTTTGTTATCTTCATATCCTCTTACTGATTCCCTAATCCATCTGAATTTAAAACCCTCAGGTGGTTCTGGTGTATCAAGCGAGCTTGGTAGCTGCCAATGTTTTTTGCGTGCTTCTTTATCCCTAGTGGATGCAGATCTCGGTGTCTTATCTACCATAATGTTACCTCCTCTGTAACTTTAGTTTTTCCGACGCATATTGTTCGTTGGAAAGACCAAGTCGTTTTGCGATAGCCGCTTCTGAACTTGACAACTTAACTACGTTGCGTCCTGTGCCTCTGTTTCGATGTGCGCTTGCCACAGTCTGGACGGGCTGTTGGCGTGCGGGTTCTTCGGATGAAGAATTTTGTTCAAACTTATGAGGAAGATTTTCCCTCATACGTTTATCAATCTCACTATAATAGTAATCTGTGCGTGGATCAACACCTTGATTAACTAAATCTTCGTGAATTGCGTAAGCAACGTTGGTCATAACTTTATCTCGTCCAAACCAATCGTTTTCTGCAGCCCAAGATTCTGCTTTTGGGTCCTTAACAGGTTGTTGTGCTTGTGGTTGAGGTATTTGTACCTCTTTTTCCTGCTTTGGAGCCTTTGCTAAAGCCTCTTGATGAGCTTTCATTTGCTCGTAACGAGTTTGTTCTGCACCTAAACGTCCAATTTCTAGTTGTGCAGAGGCAACATCATCATAATTTTGATCTTCCATTGCCTTTTTAAGCTTGGCTTTTGCAGCTTCCATCGAACCTGTTAAGCGTCCACCCATCTCGGTCACATAACCACTATTAAGTTTGCCTAATTCTTCTTGAATTTTGTCTCTTTCGGCCTTAATAGCTTGAGCAATTTGTATTGCTTCTTCTTCACGTCGTCTAGATTCACCAAGTTGATAAGCATATTCATCAAATCTTTTCTGAACAGACTTACTATACTTTTGTTTGGAATCTTCTTTGGGTTCCTCTTCGTCTTTTACTTCTTCTTGCTTCGATTTATCTTCAACAACAGGCTCTTCCTGCGTCTCATCAACCTCTGCTTCAAAAGTTTTCTTCTCTTGAGGAATCTCAATCTCATTTTCTTCTGTTTGAGAAGCAACATCTTCCGATTCTACTTCCACAGAATACTCTTGTTTCGCTTTATTACCTGATTGTGCCTGTAATTCAGCAACTTGTCTATCTACTTCGTTCATGTGTATACTCCTAAAATGTCTTCAGGACTACTTACAGTCCCTAATATCTCGTCATCATTCAATATTCTGAGTTCGCCACCCTCGATTTTAATTCGAGATCCGGCATATCGTGCAATGATTACCCAATCACCTTTTTTACACCAAGGTCCATGTGGAAATTTATCCTTGTCTGCGTAAGCGTCGGGTCCGACTTCTAGAACTAAAGCACATACAGAAGCAACTTGTTGTTCTTCTACAGCTTTGTCAGTTAATAAAACACCACCTTTAGTCTTACCTACACCTTTGTAGGGAAGAACTACTAATCTCCAACCTGTTGGTTTGGGGACTTTACTAAGGTCGCTCTTTTTATCTTCTTCTTTTTTCTCAGCGGGCTTTATCCCCACTATCTTTTTTTGATCGGGCATAATCAGCCCCGTTGTCGACTTCATCGTCTACCTCCCATTTGCGAA
>CALBDR010000020.1 GCA_937927525.1 uncultured Candidatus Melainabacteria bacterium | reverse complement strand
GCACTGGGCTAGGCGTGCTGAACTAATGAAAATTAAAAACCTAGGAAGAGACTATGCAGACTTACTTGAAGCTGCTGGAGTAGAAAGTGTGTCTGAATTAAAGAGAAGAAATCCAGAATCACTTCATGAAGTAATGGCAAAAATTAATTTAAAGAGAAATATAGTAGACAGAATGCCCTCGCTAAAGAGGGTTACTAATTGGATCGAAGACTCTAAAGATATAGAAATTAAGGTTTCTTCATAACCAAGTTTCCCATCTATCATTAAATTGTGAATAAAAAAACAATTCGAATAGCTGGTGCCCAAAAGTCATTTCCAGTAGGAGCTATACAGAAAAATAAGCAAACTATTTTAGATTGTTTTGAGGCAGCTGAAGAAAAAGAAGTAGATATCCTAATTTTCCCTGAATTAGCACTTACAGGATATCCACCTGAAGATTTACTTTTAAGAGAGAGTTTTGTTGGAAAAAACTTTGCTGTTTTGGAAGAATTAGCTGAATTTTCTAGCTCAACAAGTGGTGTTGTTGGTTTTGTTGACAGAAACCTGGACGATAACCATACAGATAAACAAAAAAGAGACATTGCTAATGCGGCAGCAATAATTCAAAACGGAGATGTAAAAGGAATCTATCATAAGTGTTTCCTTCCAAACTACTCAGTATTTGATGAAGCTAGGTATTTTGCCAAAGGCAACAATCCAGGAAATGTATTTTGGTATGAAGATATTGGGATTGGAATCAGTATTTGTGAAGATATATGGATTGAAGATGGTCCTTCATCACAACAAGTAGAGAATGGTGCATCTTTAATAATTAACATAAACGCTTCTCCTTATGATCAAAATAAAACTGACTTGAGGAAAGAGCTCGTTGTCAAACAGGCTAAAAAATTAGGCGTGCCAATTATTTACTTAAACATGGTTGGTGGTCAAGACGAATTAGTTTTTGATGGAGGTTCATTTGTTGTAGACGGTAAAGGGGAAGTAATCTATCAAGCCCAACAGTTTGAAGAGGAGTTATTCTATATCGATCTAGATTTGGAAGTGAAAGAACAGCCCAAAGGGTCAATACTGGAGATTAGGCAAAAAGTATCTGAGCTAGATCTTCCACAGTCTGCTCAACTTTTATCCAAAAATGAATCTCTGTACGCAGCTTTAAAATTAGGGTTGTTCGATTACGTTAGTAAAAACAACTTTGAAAAAGTTCTAGTAGGACTCTCTGGAGGAATAGACTCCGCTTTGACTGCAACTATTGCCGTTGATTCTCTTGGATCCGATAATGTTGTAGGTGTAGCGTTGCCCTCTAAATACAACACAGAGGAGTCTCTTGTCGACGCCAGGTTACTTGCAGAAAATCTTGATATAGAATTTAAAGTTATAGAAATTGAAGAAATAGTAAATATTTTTAGAAATACATTAAAGGAAAGTATTAATGATGAACTTGGACAAACAACAGATGAAAACATACAATCCCGTGTAAGGGGTAATATTTTGATGGCTTTATCCAACCAAACTGGAGCTATGGTTGTTTCTACAGGTAATAAGTCTGAAATGGCTGTAGGTTATTCAACTCTTTATGGTGATTTAGCAGGAGGTTTTGCATTATTGAAAGATTTATATAAAACTGAAGTATATAACTTGGCAAATTTCAGAAATTCAATTTCAAGCGTAATTCCTCAAAATACAATCGATAAAGAACCAAGTGCAGAATTAAGACCAGATCAATTTGATAAGGATTCTTTACCCCAATACGAACTTCTTGATGAAATTTTACGTATGTATATTGAAGAAGATAGTTCTTCAGAGAAGATTATTTCTACGGGGATCGATGAGAATATTGTATATGATGTTTTGTCCAAAGTCGATAGAAACGAATATAAGAGAAAACAAGTTGCACCAGGAGTAAAATTAACAGAAAAGGCATTTGGTAAAGACAGAAGAATGCCAATTACAAATACCTATATTCGAGAAAGAGGATAATCGTTTTGTATTTGATCAATGATTTGGAAGTTACAAAAGATGAATTTACTTTGCCTGTTGAAACTTTAGCGGTATGGAGAGGAGATGGGGTCTTTGAAGCTTTGAAGATTCATGACCACTATCCCTTTGGGTTACAGAAACATATAGACAGGTTAAAACAGTCTTGCAAAAAACAACTATTTGACAATGTAGATTTTAATTTGGTCAAAAACAATATTTTGAAAATAGCATCAAACCATAAAAGTGGCTATGTGAGAGTTTTAATCTTGAGAAATGAATCAGATGACGATTTTACAATTTATTCTTTTTATCAACCATTATTAAACTTACCCGAAGAATTTACATTGCAATCTCAACCCGCTCCATGGCATGCCGGTGGAGATTATGAAGTTGATAGTAAAAATATAGTTGGTTCAAAATCTACTTCCTATGCTTATAACATAAAGCAAACCAGAGAAGCAGTTAGAGATGGTTTTACAGATGCCTTGCTCATCAATAATAAGGGCATAGTTTTAGAAGGCCCAACTTTTTGTGTTGGCTGGATTCAGGATGAGGTTGTTTATGTACCAGATCTTGATTTGGGAATTTTAGATTCAATAACTCGACAGTATTTATTGAAGTTTGGTGAGGAAGATAAGATTCAAGTATCTGTTTCTAGAGTGACAATAGATGAACTCTATAAAGTTGATACAGTTTTTGTAATGTCTACAGCTAAACACGGAGTATTTGTCTCAAAGATTGATAATCAGTTGTTTGAGCAGGCACCTTTGTTGAACACAATACAAGATTTATTTGCGAAAGAAGTTCTTAAGGAAAAGCAAGAAAGTTAAGGAGGGTAAAGTGAGACTCACAGAGTATTCTCATGGCTCAGGTTGAGCATGTAAACTCTCCCAGGGAGAGCTTGCTCAGGTTCTGAAGCAATCAAAACAAAATAATTTAAACAATTCCGAAGTTTTAGTTGGGTTAGAAAATCCAGATGATGGCGCAGTTATTGATCTAGGCAATAAAATTAAAATTGTACAAACAGTTGATTTTTTTACGCCTATATTAGATAACCCTTACGATTGGGGTAGAGTTGCTGCAACAAATGCCTTATCTGATATATATGCCATGGGTGGTACACCTATTTCATCTTTACAGTTAGTAAGTTGGCCAAGAGAAGATATAGGTTTTGATGTCTTATCAGATGTTATTAGGGGAGGCTCAGATGTAATGAAGTCTGCCAATTGCAATATTGTTGGTGGTCACAGTATTGATGATAAAGAACCAAAATACGGGTTCGCTGTAACAGGTATCGTTAATGAAAAAATCTATACAAAAACGAATATTAAAAATGGAGATAAACTTTTTCTAACCAAGCCTCTCGGTTCTGGAATTATTGCAACCGCAATAAAAAAAGGCGTTGCCGATGAAGAAGCAATAAATCAGGTAACAAATGTAATGACAACTTTAAATGATACAGGCCTTGAAGTGGCAAAGCACCTCAATGCAAATGCAATTACAGACGTTACTGG
>CALBDR010000019.1 GCA_937927525.1 uncultured Candidatus Melainabacteria bacterium | reverse complement strand
AATTTCCTCAGTAACAGTCGCCTCCGGCTCCTCTGTCAAATCAGTTTCTATGGTTTCCGGAATTTCCTCAGTAACAGTCGCCTCCGGCTCCTCAACCAATTTTTCTGATTCTTCTTTTGTTATATCAGCTCCAAACTCTTCTTTAATCGCAGCTTCTTCTTCGGTTTCAATTTCAAACTCAGGAACGTCTAAATCTTCAATGTCTTCCAATTCAGGTAAAGCCATTTCAGTTTCATCTTCTGTGATTGATTCACTTTTTTCTTGGAGTTCCAATTCAGGTTCACTGATGATTTCCTCTATGTTTGAAACTGCTTCAGGTTCCTCAATAGTTTCTTCTGTTTGGGTTAAAGCTTCAGCTTCTTGCTCAGTTTCTAATTCTTCTTCTGTTAATTCTGGAACTAGAGCTAGAGCTTCAGGTTCTGGTATTTCTTGTTCTAGTAATTCTTCTTCAGGAGACTCTTCTAGAAGTTCAACTTCTCTTCCTAAATATTTTTCAAATGCTAATTTTATAGATTCAATTTGAATCGCAAAGCTAGAGTCAAGTTGTCCACCTCGTGTTTCAACGATGCATGAACCTTGATCTATAGCAGGGTTTTCTTGGAAGATTAACCTTACTTCTTTATCTAGCATTTTTGCTAAAGCTTTCTCCAAGTCTTGTTCGTGTTCCATGTCAGCTGGGTTTAAACTAACTTCTAAAAGACCACTTTTTACTGTGACTTTTTTTATTGAGCTTTTCACTTGCTCGGTGATTAGTTGTTTATCTAAGCGACTTTCTCTTTTGAGTATTTTCCTTGCGACATCTAGAGCAAGGCTTGTAATAATAGGTTCAATTTCATTTAAAAGTTCTTCTTTTGCTCTATGAATATTGTTGATAATGTTTTCAAACTCTGCACTTACTAAATCTAATTTTTGCTTTCCTTCTTGGTAGCCTTGCTCGTGAGCTACTTGAATTGCTTGTTCGTATTGAGTTTTAAGCTGTTGTTCTGTTTCTTGAATTTTAGACCATTCTGCTTGAGTTTTTTCTTCAAGGATTCTTTTCTCATTTTCTAAAAATTGATTAATCTCAAATTCTCTATCTGAGAGCTCTAATTCTTTTGCTTGAATTTCATTAATCTTTTGATTTACTTCAGCCATTGCCTTTTCTCGCTCTAATTCAATACCTTGGCTAAATTGTTGAAGTAAAGTTTCTTTCTCTTGCTCAAGCTCAATTTGCATTTGCTCTACCAGAGCTTGTCTCTCTTCAGGGCTCAACTCTTCTTTGATAGTTTGAACAATAGTCTGTGGACTCTCTATTGGAGCCGCTGGCATTGCGTTATTAATTAAACCTGCTGAGTTATTGACCTCATTTATATTAGGGGTTTGTGCTCTGCTTAGGTTTTGTGGGGCTTTTCTTTTTTTTGCTTTAATTAGCATTTTGTTCGGATATGAAATTGTCTATTATGCGTGTGATAGAACTACTTATGTTAGGTCTACCTTTTTTATTCCCCATTTTATAATCTAAATACTCCTGAATGACTGGTCTCTCGTGATTTTTGAATTTTATACACTTTTCGTACTGGGTTTCTTTTTGAACTCCACTAATTAGATGAGAGAATTCTGGCCAAGTTCTGGTAAACAAATCCCAATCTTCCTGGGTCAGTTCTTTATCTATGTTTAAACTTACTTGAGTGATTCTTCTCACCAGCTCATCTGGGAGTTGTTTGTATATCGCTCTTTGAGCTTCAGGTGCAAGTGATCGCAATATCAAGGCAAGTGATTTTAATTTCTTATTTTTCTTTTCTTCAGTCGCCGTCATTACCTTAATCATCTAACCAAACTTCAATTTTCTTTGCAAGTAAATCAGGTTTGCTACTTGCTACGTTCTGAAAATTATTTAATAAAGATTCAAATTCGATTTCCTCTTTATTAGCAGTTGTACCCTGATAGTTATTATCATAACTCAACCCTTGGTTCGCTATTTGTTTAGGTGCTGAGCCTTCTAAACTATTCATTGTTGCTTGGGTTTGTTGTTGGTATGGATCTCCCATTCTCATTTCATTTTGAGTTCCAGGAGGATTACTCTGATTCATCATTTCTTTAAGCAGAGCCTCTTGTTGTTTAAGAGCTTCTTTCTCACCGAAATCTTCATCTTCTTCATAGTCTTCATGGAGATCGCTGTAATCATCCTCAAATTCATTGCCGAGACTTGGATCTATATCTGTTTCTGCTCTACTTTCTTTGTTTGCAATTGAGCTTAGGAAGCTTAAACCAAATAAGCTAACTATTAATGCAAGTGCGATGAAACCTATTACGGTAATGGTTTTCAACCAGAATCCCATTTTGTCAAACCAACCTACATTTTCTTCAAGCATTGTTGTGTTTGTAATTTGATCTTTTGCATGTAAGTCTACTATTGTAATTTTGACATTGTCTGGGTTTATATTAGGTCCGATAATAGCTGCGACACTTTCTTGAACTTGCTTTAATGACATCATTGACGGGATAGATTTATCTAAAGCAAGTGCTACTGTTACATCTGTTACTCGTCCAGGTAGGTAAGTTACGTACTTTTGTTCGAAGCTAGGTAAAAGGGTTTCATTAACTGATTGATGAGAATAGTTTTTGTCTTTGCTTGCTCCAGGCCCAGCTATTTTAGCTGCCTGACCTTGGTTCAGGACTTCTGATCCTGTTTGACGAGAACCGACTGCACCTTCTGTGTAAGTGGTTTCTTGTTGTTCAATCTTTTCTCTACTCACTGAAGCGCTTACGCTGACTTTATAATCCTCGCTGCCGATTACTGCATCTAAGTATTTTGCAATTCTATCTCTTATTCTGTTATTGATTTTCTCAATTTCATCTATGTAATCATCAATATCTGATTCATTTTCATCTTGGTAGGCACTGTAGTTTCTACCTGTAGTATCAACTATAGAAATATGTTCAGCATCAATTCCAGGTATATAACCTCTTAAGATATTTATGACACCTTTGACTTGAGATTTAGAAAGTTCTTCACCGTCATTGGCAAGCTCAACTTGTACTGTAGCTGTTGGTGGTGTTTGGATTTCAGTGAAAAGTTGTTGTTCAGGGATATTTACACGAACGATTGCTGCTCTTAAACCATCCATTCTACTAATGATCTTAGAAAGATCACCGTTCATAGCTCTTGTTAGTTTGATTCTTTTATCATAGTCACTGGCTGCCCAGTCGTTGGTATCAAATAAGCCGTAGCCATCATCTTCGAGTAAATTGGTTCTAGAAAGAGACAGGTAAGCTGTTTCTACAGCTTTTTCATAAACTTCAACTACATATTCACCAGGCTTTTCACCATTTACAACTTTAGATTCAATGTTTACTGATTTTAATTTTGCAACAATTTCAAAAGCTCGAGACTGATTTAGCTCTTGAACTAAAGGTACTAATTTACCTCTGTTTTCATTTTTAGGCTGAGCACCCATATAGATGAACGTAATTAATAAAACTGCTAAAACAGACGCACCAATAATCGCATAAATGCGTTTTTGTGGATCGGAAATTATGTCGTTAATAAAACCTTGGCTTGAATCTGGCGCAGCAGCCTCTTGCATGCCGCCCATTTCGGCTGCTTGAGGATTATTATTTTCGGTTACTACTTCACCTGCCATTTCTACTGAACCACTATCCTATATACCCGAAAAGATATACAAGATAACATATATTACAAATTGCCTTGAGGTCTTCAAGGCAAAAGCACTTATCAAAAAGTCTGAACTCAATAAGCAAATCCTAATTAAACTTGCATACTTACTAATTTCTCAAAACCACCAACTACTTTTTGAGTTAATGATGAAATTAGCTTGAATGCAACTTCAGATTTACCTAAAGCAACCATAACTTCATGGATATCTACATTACCAGTTGTTGCCGCTTCGATTGATAGTTTTTCAGGTGCAGCCATTACATCATTGGCTTTCCCGAGCATACTAGTTAATGTTTCTCCGAAGCTTTGTCCTTCAACAACATTAATCTCAGCCGCGCCGTGTATAGTCGGCTTAGGTGGTGTTATTGGTGAACTTGGCATTGGTATGAATCCGTATTGGTTTCCTTGCATATTATTACCCTCACGCTTTGCTTATCCATAGTTAATCTAATATTCGTTAAGGATTGGTTATGTAATGCGACTTATATTGACAAGAGTCTATTTTTTATATCGGAGCTTATCTATTAAGCTGAAGCTTATATTTTTATATATTGTGCTTTAAGAAATAATTTTTTAACATTTCATTAGTGTTAATTAATATCAATCTTGGCTAGTAAGTTTGTTATAATTGCTTGAGTTAATTCTTATTTAACTTATTTAAAAGGAAGGTTATTAGGTAAATGGCAGAAATAGAAACTTTAGGTTTAGCTCTTAGTGCTGGTTTAGCAGCTTTAGGTGTTACTGGTCCCGCAATTGCAGTAAGTAATGTTGCAGCAAAAATGCTTGAAGGTTCAGCAAGACAACCTGATCATACAGGAGCTTTATTCACTAACGCAATTATTTTCGCAGGTATGGCTGAGGCGTTAGGTATCTTAGCTTGGTTAGTTTCATTCCTAATCTTTAGTAAAATTGGAGCATAAGAGGTTATTTTATAAGTGATTGCAGTTGATTTCACATTAGTATTATTCCTGCTTAGTTTTATAGTCTTCCTCTTTTTGTTGGATCTATTTTTCTTTAAGCCAGTTGCTGCTAGTCTTGAGGCTAGAGAGTCTGGTATAGACCAACAAAAAGGGGATTTGGACTCTATTCATAGTGATATTGCTAAGAAAATAGAGCATTTAGAAGCTGATACGACTTTAATAGAAGCTAAACAAAAAGCAAACTCTATAGTCGCGCAAGCTAGAAATCAAGCTAATAAAGAAAAACATGATCTAGTTGCTAACTCTTCAAACGATATGAGCATCAGAGTAGAGGAGATGATAAACGCAATTGAAGATGATACTCATGAGATTTTCAAATCAGCTGATAAATTTATTAGTAGTTTAACCAATTCTATTCAATCAAGGCTATTAGGAATGATTGAGAGCAGATCTCAAAAAATTAAGGATGATAAGCATAGCCTAGTATAGGGTAAAGAATCGAATGAATTCACAGGAACTAGACATAGTAAAAATCTTATTAGAGAGTAATTTATTTAACTTTTTAGTGGTTGCAGGTCTTATATTATACTTTCTCCCTAAATCGATTAAATCTCTTGTTTTAGAAAAAAGAAATGAGATAAATGCTAAGTCTGCTCAATATGATGAACTTAAGAAGAAGCATGAAGATAAACTTGCTGAACTAGAAGAAAAAGTAAAGTCTCTTCAGTCTGAAGCTGATCATATTGTTGCAGATGCTGAAAAAGCAGCTGTTTCTGTGAGAAAACAAATTATTAGCTCTGCTCATCGTGAGATTGAACAAATGAAAGAGACTGCTTTCAAAGAGATTGAAGCTTATAAGAAAAGAGCTCATGAACAAGTAAAAGAAAATTTTATTACAGCAGCTGCTGAAACTGTTGAAAAGGCGTTTTTAGATAAAATTCAGAGTGGGGAGAATACTAAGCACATAATGGCTTTTAAATCTCTTGAGCCTATGTACAAAAATTAATTATGAGCGTTCTAAATTTGAAAAAAATAGCTTCAAGATATGCAAGTGCACTTGCTGAGATAGTTTTAGATGAAAATACTATTTCAGAGCTTAAGTTATTCGAAGAAATGTTTAAAGTGAATAAGTGTGCAACTTATTTAATAAATCCAGAAATTAGCACTGAAGATAAGAAAGGTATTATTGCTAAACTCAGTGCTGGTAGAATATCGCAGTCTGCAATTAATCTTATTTATTTAATGATTGAGAAAAATAGAGTGGCAGTTATTCCTTACTTATGTGAAGCTTATAAATCTTTATACTATAAGCTTAAGGGAATAGTTATAGCTGATGTTTCAGCACCTACTCCGCTCGATTCAGAAGAGCTTGCTTTACTTAAGACTGAGCTTGAAAGAGTAACAGCTAAAAAAGTACAGTTTGGCGATATTAGTTGTGATAAATCTTTACTTGCTGGTATTAGAGTTACTATCGAAGATAGAAGGATAGACTTCTCTATAAAGAGTTCGCTTGAACTTTTAAAGAAACAATTATTAGCATAAGTTTTTAGAAGGGATTTACTAATGAAAATATTTATAGCTTCTGACCATGCTGGTTATGATCTAAAAGAGTTTTTGAAATCAACTTTTGCAGATTTTGACTTTTTAGATTTGGGTTGTGATTCTAGTGAATCTGTAAATTACCCAGATTTTGCTCACAAAATGTCTCAAGAAGTTCTTAAAGAAACTTCTAACAAAGGGATACTTATATGTGGTTCTGGTATCGGTATGAGTATTACTGCTAACCGTTACGCAGGAATAAGAGCTGCATTATGTTTTAATGAAGAGCTGGCCAAGCTTAGCCGTCAGCACAATAATGCTAATATTTTGGTTCTTGGAGCACGCTTTATTGAGCAGGAGCAAGCGAAGAATATTCTTGATACTTGGTTGAAAACCGACTTTGAGGGTGGCAGGCATGAGAAGAGACTTAAGTTGATTGACCAGTAACTTTTCCTGGAAACCTTGGTGCGACCTATATTTCTTCATGCTATTATATTGCCTATGAGTAGAAGTGTACTCTCCGTTCTAGTAGAAGATGAATCAGGTGTTCTTGCAAGAATATCTGGTTTATTTAGTAGAAGAGGATATAACATTGAAAGTTTAACGGTTGGTCCATGTGAACATGAGGGACTTAGCCGAATGATTATCGTTACTAAAGATGATGTAGAACAGGTAAAAAAACAGCTTAACAAGTTAATTAATGTTATTAAAATTACTGATTTAAGTGAATTACCATTTGTGGATAGGGAACTTGCAATTATAAAGGTATCTTCTAGACAAAATAGAGCTGAGATTATTGAAATTGCTGATTTGTTTAGAAGTAGGATTATTGATGTCTCAGAAGAGTCATTAATTGTAGAGATAACTGGTGATACTGAAAAGATCAATGCTGTTGTTCAGTTGTTAACTCCATATGGTATTAAAGAAGTTGCTAGAACAGGCTCAATAGCCCTTCTCCGTGGTAAAAAATCTGCTGCTAAAGTTTAAGCACTCAAACTTTTTAAAAAAAATTATAAAAAATCTTGTAATTTTCTTAAATTCTTAACTAATTCATAATGTCAATTTGATTAAGTCATTAATGAAAGGAAAGAAACACACCTATTAATTTAAGGGAAATATAATGAGTCAAGAAATAAATATTGCAGCATTAAAAGAGATGACTTTCAATAAATTGAAAGAAAACTTTATTGAAGATAAAGATGACGATATCTTAGTTGATCAACTAACAAGTGTGCAAAGTACACACGATACTCTAAAAGTAGATGTAGATCAGCAGCTAGCTTTAATTTCAATGTTAAATGATTTAGCTATAATTGCAGAAAATATTGCTAGACATCAAAAAGAACAAAACAATAAAGAAAAAACTAAAGAATATCAAGAAAAATTTGAAAAAGTACAGGCTACATTGCTAAATGAGCTAGATGTACCTGATGAATTTGTTCAACTATTACAAGTAGCATCAGCTGGTGGTGTAGAAGCTTTAGAGCAGGTTGCTACCTGGGCTAGAAACACTGCTAAAGAGATGAGAAATGATGAGCAGTTTAATGAAAAATTAGACAAGCTTCAAAGTGTAGAGAAAAAATTAGAAAATCTAAGCAAAATTGTCTATAAAGACAGAAATGCAGAGGAAAATAAATTTAGCTTTAGAGCTAGATTAAATAAAGCTTTCAAGACTAATGCATCGGAAGAGGAGTATCGAATGCATTTACAGAGAATGGAAACGAGAAGACAGGAGGAAACATAAATGGCAGTACCAGCGACAGGAGCAGCGATTAACCCATCGATAGAACATGCGAAGGCGGAGTATTTTATCGAATTAAATCAGGCTTTATTAACGGATTTGGAGAACCAAATGTCTGAGTTCTTAGCATTAGATACGGATCTAGCAAGGGCATCAGCAGCTGATATTAGGGTTCAAATTTCAATTACTAAGTCTCTGATAGGTTTCTGGAGAAACGAGGCATCGTTTTGGAAATCAGAGATTGATGAGAACAAAAAGGATATCTCGCAAACAAATAAACTTGCTGCTGGTACTGGTTAATAACTATACTAGAGCTAAGTTCTTTATTCTATTTAAAACCCCAGTAAAGCTGGGGTTTTTTCTTGCCACTGTAAATAAGTATTAAGTTATTGTTAACTTATATTTATTATATAGGCTTCTATTCAGAATGACTTCCAAGAATACGTAGGGGTTAGATCAAGTTTAAGCCCAGAAGCCTGTAGAATTGGCTAAGGCATGGGTTGAGATGTCTGACGAGTCTAAGTCCCCTGCGGTTGTAAAAACTGCCATAACGAACCTCAAGGCAGCGTTAGGGGCAATGAGAAGTGAATTGCGCTTTTGGGAGCAAGAAACTAAAACCGAGCAAGACATGAGAAAAGAGATGAATAAGCTTGCTGAAATTTAAGCTTTAACCAATTCTTAAAATATCTTTGCAATTATATGTGCAAGGAGCGGACCGAAGGTCTTAGTGGAGCAAAAGAGATGACATCAATTAACCCTACAGTTCAATTAGCTAGAGTAAGAAGTGATATTGATGATACACAGTCTAAGCTATCTGCTCTTGAATTAATTTATACTCAGTTAATGTCTCTTGCTATTGAAAATAAAGAACAGATTTCAGGTGGTACTGATGCTATTGCTGAAATCCATACAGATTTTCAACTTTATGCTGCAAATAGAGCTGATTTAACTGATGAAGAAAAAGCAGAGTTAGTTGGTGGTTTAATCACAGATACAGCGCAATTATTAGATGACAGTGGTATAGAATTACCACCAGAGTTAAGGAATCGTGATGAGCTTGCTGATGCTTGGGTAGAATTTGCTGAAGCTTCTGAGGACCCTACTGTTGTTAAAGTTGCAATTACGAATTTAAAAGCTTCTTTAGGTGCTTTAAGAAATGAAGAAACTGCTTGGAGAGAGCAAGGGCAACATGAGCAGAAAATGGTTAGTGAAACAGCCAAGTTAGCTCAGATA
Organism: uncultured Candidatus Melainabacteria bacterium; assembly: GCA_937927525.1. GTDB lineage: Bacteria > Cyanobacteriota > Vampirovibrionia > LMEP-6097 > LMEP-6097 > DT-14. The sequence continues at coordinate 15,430 of CALBDR010000019.1, read as the reverse complement.
TAAACTTTTTAAGATTTGTTACGATTAATGAAATGATACTTTGTTTGACTGGGGCTACTGGTTATCTTGCTGCCAATTTTTTGAATTACAGTTTCCCTAAATTATTTGATAAATACGAGAAAATTTATTTATTAGATAGAAGTCTTAAGCTAGAAAGGCTTGATATGGGTTTGCGAAACTCAAATAAAGTTTTTTCGTTTACTTTTGATATAAACTCCGGAACAGAAGCTCTTGCTGAAATATTTAAGGACTTCGAAGCTGAATCTATAGATTTGCTGCATTTTGCATATACTGGAGATCTATCGAAGGAACAAGAATTTTTCATTTACATGCAAAGCTTCGCGATGAACAGATCGATGAAGATATCTTTGTATTTTATTTCGTCTGCAGCTGTTTACGGTGAACAAGAAAATATACCTATTGCGGAATATGCTCCTTTGAAACCTATTAACGAATATGGTGAATTTAAAAAGAATTTAGAGGAGTTTATTATCAATAATTTCGAAAGTTATTTTATTTTAAGATTGGCAAATCCATACGGTAAAGAATTTATTCAGAAAGGTGCATACGCCCATTTCTTGAACTCTTTAAAAAAACAAGTCGAAGCAAATAAAAGTCAATTTGAAATTGTAATTAACGCAGATGGACCAAATCAAATTATTCGAGATATGGTTTATGTTGATGATTTTAGCGACGCGGTTTTGAAGCTACTGATATTGGGTAAAAGCTCAAAAGAAATTTTAAACATTTCTTGTGCTAAGCCTATTTACCTCGAAGATTTGGCGCTTATAGCTTTTTCAGATCTTATAGAGAAAAATAAGTACATGAATGGATCACTAAGCTTTCGCTATAACGGTTTTAAAGCAGGAGATATTAAGAGATCTGTGCTAGCTAATGACAAGCTTTTAGGTCTTAGTGTTTAAAAGCTTTGTGTGGTTGGCCTTCAAAGTGACCACTTTGAGTAACTTTTACAAACTCACAAACTTCTTGAAGTGACTTAATGGTTCTTGCACCACTGTAGCTCATTCCACTTCTTAAACCCTTTAAGAGTCTTTCTAGAATATGTTTTACATTACCCCTATATTTAACGGTTAAAGAAATTCCTTCTTCGTTAAAATCTTCAATTCCAAAGTCACTTTGAGCTGGGATAGAAGCCATGCCCCTGTAGCTTTTCACCATTTCTTCATTCTCGTTTCTAAAAACGTTTCCAGGTGTCTGTTTGCAACCAGCAAAAATAGATCCCATCATTACTGCATCACCACCAGCTGCTAGAGCTTTAGTAATGTCACCATAGTACTTGATACCACCATCTGCAATAATGAATTTTTCTTCATTAGGAAAATCTTTTAAGTAATCAAGCTTTGCTTGGTATGCTAACTGGATTGCGGAAAGCTGAGGATAACCAGCTCCAGTCTTTACTCTAGTCGTACAGACTGACCCAGGGCCTACTCCCACTTTAATCGTATCTGCTCCCCATTTGAAAAGATCGTAAGCACCTTGATAGGTACAAGTATTTCCTGCAATTATTCCGATGTCAGAATAAAGCTCACGTAATTTTTTAATACACTTTTCTACTAATAGGTGATGACCGTGTGCTACATCTATACAAAAGTTTCTAATGCCTTTTTCATAAGCCTTTGCAACTCTATCAAAATCATTAGCACCAATTGATACTACAAAAGGAACTTTTTCTTCGTATTTATGTTCTTGGATTTCAGATTTATATAGCTCAATCTGTTTCACCATATCTTCGATACTAAGGTATCTGTGTAAGATTCCTAAACCACCAGAGATCATCATGCTAATGGCCATTTTGTACTCGGTTACCGTATCCATGTTCGCGGAGATAAAAGGTGCAGCTAGTTCAACATTTGGAAGAATTTTAGACCTGGTTGAAACATCAGCCCTGTGCTCAATATCCGAATACTTCGGAATTATAAATACATCATCAAACGTTAAACCTTCAACTATCATAAATTTACCCAACCAAGTATATTAACAGAGTTTACTTATTTAACTCAATTAATTCTGATATTTCGTTTAGATGAATATGCTTAGCTTTAAGGTCTATTTTATTGATATACCTTTCTACGAAAGGTATCAATAGGTCGTTTTTTTTCGCAAACTCTTTGTGGAGTTTCACAAAAATTAATGTTTGACCAGTTTCAGTAAAGTTACTTACAGTTCCTAATTCTTTACCTTCAGAGTCAAGAACCTTTAAATTAATAAGGTCTTGAAGGTAAAATACACCTTCTTCAAGATTTTCATTTATGACAGCGCTGACATAACCATTTAACTCTTCAGCCATATTGCGATTAGTAATTTCTTTTAGTTTCATGAGTATGAATTGTTTGTTTGGGCGAACAGATTCCACCTTATACTCTTTATCTTGGATAATTACAGTTTGAAGATCATAGAAGTCTTCATTAGAATCCATTAGAGGGTAAAGTTTTAATTCACCTTTTATTCCATGGCAGCCACAGATATTAGCAATAACTCTAGGTTCGGGCATAGTTTAAACTATTTTACCTTCTTTAGTAGCTTCAAATTGTGTAACTTCGCTGTCACTTTTTTGAACAGAACTGAAGATTATTTTACAGGCTTTTATAAACTGTTCATCTGGTTCACCAGTGGTCTGTATTGCACTTGCTCTGGTTTGATCTGAGGGAACATTCGGGAACGTTTTATTTTTCCATGTCTTATACCTTCTTTCTTTGATATTTGTTTGAAAAGGTAATTCAAATTCGAGGTTAGAACTTAATGCAATAGCAAGCTCTTCTGCATTCGGAGCTCCTTTGAAAGTAATTTCAAGTTTATTCAATGATTTTGAAAAGCGAAGCAGCGCCATTAATTTACCAAAGTTATAAGTATGAATACTGATTGCTGCTTCCATATCTGCTTCAAACTCTTCATCTTCATCCTCATCATCTTCATAGGTTTCATCTTGCTGATCTTTTTCTTGATTCTCTTTTCTCAATTCTTCTAGTTCTTCTTCAAACTCTTCATCAATTTCTTTAAATGCAAATGGTAATGGCAGAGGGAAATAAAGAAGAAGTTGGTTTTGGATAGGTTTATTTTCTTGAAAGAGATTTAAAACAGTGATTATATTGTCTCTAATTTCATCAGATTCTAAACCTTCAGCAAGTTCACTGACTAAGTCTTGTAGTTCATCTGAATCAAGATCTAAAATCTCGTCACCGAGCTGAAATAACTCTGCAACACTTGGTTGTTTTGCTTTTTGTTTTCCACCAGTTAATCTATTGTTAGCTTTAGCTTCACTCTCAGCTAGTTCTGCAATGTATTGTCCTTCGAGTACTTTACCTAACTCTTGAAGATTGTCTAAGTCTTTGCTAGAAACATGCTTTAATGAAGGGTTTAAGTTGATTAACTCTTTGTAACTCAGCTTTTTATTAACTACACCTTTATGGGCAAGTAATGATTTTAAAGATGGTCTTGGAGGTTTAGCTTTTGGGTTATTTCTTTGCTCTTGAGTTTGAGATTGCTGTTTGGAGCTTAGATCAAGTTTTGATTTTAGTATTGGGTTTTTGACTAGGGCTTTATCTTTTTCAGTTTCAACTATTTGCTTTTTGAAAGCAAAGTCTTTAAAGTCTTCTTGTTTTTTATCTTCTTTAATTTTTTGATCTTGAATAAATTGATCTTGATGCTTTTCTCTATAAGCTTTTGTTATCGCTTTTTGAGAGCTAGATGCAGAGGAATAACGTCCACGATTTTCTGCTTGAACTTTGTTTAAATGCTCTTGCCTATGCTGGGTATCTTGCGAGACTTCAGCTGCTTTATCATCTTTTTTATTCTTAAAGGCTTCGCGGGACTCTGCAATCTTCTTACCATCAAAGCCACCTTTATTTATATCTGACATTTAAAGGGCCCTTCCACAAGTCTTACCTTCTTCACTACGCTCTAAAAAGACTTTATGTTTTCTATCTGTAGATAGATAGCCTTCAAAAATAGCTTCTTTCATCTCACCATTGAGGTAATATCTGACTTTTAAGTTTCTTCTCATCTGTTTGTCGATTTCAACACCATCTTTTACTGAGTAGGTTAACCACTGTTTATTATCCGTTCTAATGTTAAAGATATAGTTATCAGAGCTCATATCTAGCTTTTGTTCAATGGCATCAGTGTCACCAAATACTTGTGTTTTTTCAGTGGCTGCAAGTTCAATAATTAGGTCGTAAGCTCTTTTTGTTGGTGCTTGAATTTTCTTAGCTTCTTTTTCTTGTTGCTGCTTTTTCATCTGCTTAATGCGATTGATATGAGCAGCAGTCATCTCTTCTTGGACAGAAGCTTGGCTCTCTAGGTTTTCATAGAAGGTGTTAAATCCTTGTTCACGAATTTCCCTTTCTAGTTCAAGATCTTTTTTGATTTCTTTAGTCGAACCAGCACTTGTTGTAACCTTAAGAGACACATTATCTGCTACACAATATGAATAAGCTAAACAAGCTTTAATATCATCTAATCTTATACTTCTATAGGTACGAATAATATCCGCTTCATCTCGCCCTTCTATAATCTCTAAAAGTAGTTCTGCAACAGTAACTTTTGTTCCTTTTATGAAGGGTTTTCCACTATAGCTATCAATAACAATTCTTGATTCAGCTAAATTTTTAAGGTTCATAAATTTACTTGCCTGGATAATTATACTAAAATATATTCTGATGGAATTTTTAGAGTCTTTATCATTTATACCCTTTTGGTTGCTCGGGGCTATCGCAGTTCTTTGTTCTTTGGGTATGATTCTTAACCCGAATCTTATTAGAGCTGGTTTTACATTGATTGGTGCATTTGCTTCTATTTCTGGTTTTTATTTTCTCTTAAGCGCTAACTTCGTAGCAGTTTCCCAAGTCCTAATCTATGCGGTAGGGATTGTTTTAGTTATCGTATTTGCGGTTATGCTTTGCTCATTAAAAGATGAGGCTTCTAAATTACAAGAATATGTTTTTGCTTCTAGGTCGAAAACTGTTTTTGCACTCGTTACTTCAGCTTTAATATTTTCTCTTTTAAGTTTTGTAATTCAATCTCAAGATTGGGAAACTATTACAAAACTTACTGGAGCTAATAAGTATGCTGCCGTTATTGATATGGTTGATGAGAAATATACATCTCAAATCGGTTATTTAATGTTGAATAAGTATTTGCTTCCATTTGAGTTAATCTCAATTCTATTATTAGTAGTTTTAGTTGGAGTAATTATTTTAAGTAAAAAGGATATTAGTAAGTAACTTTAAAAGGTTTTAATTATGGAAATTGGTTTGACACATTATTTAACACTCTCAGCATTATTATTCTCAATAGGCCTTTTTGGTTTATTGATTTCCAGAAATGCTTTTCGTATTTTAATGAGCATAGAAGTTATGCTTAATGCGGTTAATATTAACTTTGTTGCTTTTGCGCACTATGTTGACCCCCTAGCTATTAAAGGACAAGTTTTTAGTTTGTTTATTATGGCTATAGCTGCTGCTGAGGTAGCTATTGGTTTAGCTTTACTTCTTTTAATCTATAGAAATAGAGTGAATATCGATATCGCTTCATTTGACACTATTAAATGGTGATCGATAGCATCAGTTTGATTTTTGAGAATTAAGGTTTTTGAATTTGTAAATACTTCTCGTCCTTTGTGTTATGATTTTATGTAATTACAATTCATGGTAGGTTCTAAGATTAATCCAACAGTTTTTCATGCTGGTCAGGCAGGGACTAGTGTTTCTGCTCCTAAAGCTCAGGTGCAAGCAGAGCAAGGGTTTAATTTAAATGAAAAAGCTGTAGCAGCACTTCGTTACTTGAAAGCTTTATCTATGAAACTAGATACTGCTAAGAAGGGAGATAAGCTTGCTTCTCTTGAGAATCCTGAGTTTAAAGCTGTACTTGCTTCTGCATATAAAGTTTTAGTAAATAATGTCGGTATTGAAGCAACTAAAGGGCTTTTAGAATCTTCTGATATTGCATTAAACCCTGCTATTAAAGATCATGCTAAGGAGTTTTTTGTAAATATTCCAGAAGGTTTAGCTAGACCAGATCCTAAGTTATCACTTCCAGATAATCCAAAAGAACGAATGGAAATGATTAAGGATTCAGATGAATTTAAGGCTATTAATGATCTTGCTAATAACCCTGACTTAAAGAAAATGGATCAAGCAGATATTAGCCCTAAGATTATAAATCCATTACATTCATTGTTAAGTAAAGGTTTTGCTAAAGAAGAGATTCAAGACGTATTAGCTCATAACATAACTAAAGAGAAAATTTTAGATGGGGTTCATGTTGAGTTTATCCGAATTGAGGCTCAAGAGAGAAATAAGCAGCTGAAAGCTAAAGAAGCCAAAAATACTCAAGAGGAAGTGTCTGGTGGACCTTTGAAAATGATTTTAGGACCTATTAAAGCTATATTTAACTTTGTCTTGGGCTTAATTGGTATGGGCCCTAAGAAATAAATAATCTTGATTTTCTTTAACGGTATTAAAGATATATTCTGAGTTATCTGTATTAGTAATTTCTTTTAATGCTTCAAGATCTTTTTTGCGGACTATTATGTAGAATTTGTTTATTTTGTCAATAAGAGATGAGACATCATTCTTTTTATTAATCTGGCTTACTTTAGTATTACAATAAAAACCTATGCTTCCTCTTTCAAGTTTATAGGTGAAAATTTTGGAACTTTTATCGTAGTTATTTAGACAAAAGTCTTGTATTCCTTTATCCATAGATTTAAAGATCGGTATCCCGATAAAGTTTATGAACATATTAAATGCAATAAGTGAGCTGATAATTAATATTGAAAAACTAAATTTACTATTTTCTTTCAATGCTGTTATCGCAATAAGAATTGAACAAGAGAAGATTATACTGATTAGGATAATAAAAAATGAAATATCATTATTATTAAGTTTGTTTAATGCATCACTGAAGAAGCTCATTGCAATAAATGCAAGAATAGGCAAACTTAGAAAAATTCCAAGAAAGCTAAAATACAAACTTGGGCTTTTGTTACCGGAGTTTTTATTATCGTTGTTAATTAAATTACTACAATATTTAGCTATTAACAGGGAAAGAGGGATTATCAATGGGAGGATATATGTGATTAATTTGGTTTGGGCTAAGCTAAAGAAAATAAAAACTACTGCAAACCAGATTAATGCGAATCTTTTTAGGGAGTTTGTATGGTCGGTAATATGAATTCTTGAGATTTTACTCGAGCTAGTATCTCCAAGTATTGCTTGAGGAATAAAAAAGGACCATGGGAAAAGTAGTAGCAATGTGCTCGGAATATAAAACCAAAACGGTCCTTTGTGCTTGCTCATCGTTGTGAAAAATCTGTTGATATTGTCATTTAGAAAGAAGCTTTCTGTAAATGCTCCAGCTGTATTCTGATGGATTAATATATACCAAGGTAAAACTATTGCTGAAACTAAAATTAATGCTGCTAAAGCATCGTATTTTTTATTAGAAAAGAAATGGAGCACTTCTTTCTCCTGGATTAAGAATATGAAAATTACTAGTGAAGATATGATTAAAGCTAGAGGACCTTTGCAAAGAATAGCTAAAGCTAAAAATATCGCTGAGATATAGAAATAGATTCTTGTATCTATGCTTTGACGATTAAAAATGTGGCTTGCTTTCGTTTTATGAAAATAAGATAGGAAAAAGAAAGCCAAGTTTGCAGAAAGGAAGAAGCTAAAGCTCATATCAGTGATAGCTATTTTGGAAAAGATATTCAAACCTAAAGAACTAAGAATAATTAATGATGCAAAAATTGGAGTTCCTTGAATGCTACCAAGTATATAAGCTAAGTAAACCATTCCAGTTCCAGTAAGGATACTAGGTAATCTAGCTGCAAATTCAGTATTGCCAAAAACTAAAAAACTTAAAACTTGTTCCCAATAAAAAAGAATAGGTTTTTCTAAGCGCATTTCACCATCAAAAAAAGGAACAATGAAGTTCATATCGGCAAGCATATTTGCTGAGCTTTGGGCAAAGCGCCCCTCGTCAACACCAGCTATAGGAAAAGCACCAGTACTGAGGCTTAATATAATAAAGCTTAGTATTAGGATTGAAAATATTTGAAAATTAAACATTTAGATTAACTCAGGACTTTGTTTTAGATCACGATAAATTAAAAATGCTGCTCTACCGATTACTCTTTCTTTAGGTAAAAATCCCCAGTAATGACCATCATAACTGAAATTTCTATTATCCCCCAAGACAAAAAAGTGATTATCTGGAACTTGAACTGGTCCAAAATCATACTGAGCTACAAAATCCAAGCTTCCTTCATGGTAGGGTTCGAGTAACTTTTTATCATTTACATAAACTCCATCTCCAGCTTTAACTTCAATGATATCTCCAGGAAGACCAATTAATCTTTTTATATATGCTTCTGGTTGCTTGAGTATCGGCAAGCCAGTTAGCCTTTTGAAAATACTATAGGGGTGATTACTTAAAACATCTTTGCCTTCACTAGCTTGAGGTGGTGGGAAGAAGATGATTATATCTCCTCTCTCATATGATTTACCTCGTAAGCGAGTAAGCTTTTCCACAAATAACTTATCCCCTATTTTCAGTGTGGGAAGCATACTTTCGCTAGGGATGTATCTAAATTCACCGACTGTAGTTCTTACTATAATTAGAAGCAGTAAGACGATAACAAACTGGGCAACTATTTCTCTTACTATGTAGTAGCGCCATTCAGGGTATTTGAAATATTTTTTCCAGCTAACATCATTTTGTTCGATCGGTTCCATACGATGTTTTTTCTTTACAGGAACAAGGTCATAGAAACCATAGACTATGCCCATAAAGAAAGCTTTAAAAAAATCGACTAAACCACTAAAGAAATTACCGTTATTCATTTGATTTGTTATTTAACTTTTACATTATAATACTTCGCGTCAGGGTGATGGATAACTATCGCAGATGTACTATGTTCTGGGTGGATTTGCCATTCTTCTGATAGTTTCATGCCGATACGCTCTGGCTTTAATAATGTAAATAATTTTTCTTGATCTTCAAGGCGAGGGCAGGCAGGGTAACCGAAGCTATAGCGCATACCGTGATAGCCACCACGAAGTAGTTTTTTAATATCGTCTTTATTATCTTTCGCCTCATAACCAAGCTCTTTTCTAATTCTGGCGTGAGAATATTCAGCTAAAGCTTCAGTAGACTCAGTCGCTAACCCATAGTAGTAAAGGTACTCAGCGAAGTCACCACTATTATAAAGTCCTTGAACAAATTCAGCAGCTTCGACTCCGATAGTTACTAACTGGAATCCAACTATATTAAAGCCATCATCTTCTGTTCTGAAGTAATCACTTAAGCATAAGTACTCTCCAGAATTTTGACGAGGGAAAGTGAAAGAATCAATGATTTCTTTTTTATCTTCACTAAATAAATTTAATTTATTAGGGTGTTCAGGATCGATTTTACAGTAGTAATAGCCATGGACTATTTTAGGTTTAAGCCAAGGATGAGATCGAGTTTCTTTCTTCAACCTTTCTAAAGTAGGATAAATTTCTTCTTTTAAAAGTTTGTCATATTCTTCTTGGGTTTTCTTACCTTTACCCATTCGCCATTGTCCGATGATCATGGCATCTAAGTTTAGGTATTGCCACATTTCATCTAAATCAATCTCTTCTGGACCTATTACTTTATCACCATAAAAAGGGATTTCAGGAATATTTTCACGCTTGATAGCTTTAGTTTCAGAAAGCTTATCTGTATAATCAAGTAGTGGAACATATTCATCTTCATCAGATTCTCCAACTTCTTGATAAGGATTATCACCATTACTTTCTACAGCTTTAGTTTTATAAAATTCTTCTTTAATTTCTTCATAAGACTTACCTGAGTTAAGTCTTTCCATAATATCTAAGTCGGTAAAAGCGTCGTAGCCATAATATACATAGCCATTGTAAGTATTGGCACAGTCCTGCTCAACAAAGCGTCTAGTAAGAGCTGCCCCGCCTAAAATAATAGGTAAATCTATCCCTCTTTCATTCAGAACTTCAAGATTCTGTTTCATTATCAAAGTAGATTTAACTAAAAGACCTGAGAGTGCAATCAAATCAGGTTTGTGCTCTTCAACAGCTTTAATAATTTCCTCTACGGGAATTTTGATTCCTAAGTTATGAACTTTATAGCCGTTATTTGAAAGGATTATATCCACTAGATTTTTACCGATATCGTGAACGTCACCTTTTACAGTGGCTAAAACTACAGTACCTTTATTGGAGCTCGCCTCCAACTTATCCATAAAGGGTTCTAAAAATGAAACAGCTTTTTTCATAGTAGTCGCTGACTGAAGAACGAATGGTAATTGCATTTCACCAGCACCAAAGCGCTCGCCTACAATTTTCATACCGTCCATTAAAAATTTATTTATAATATCAAGCGGTTTATGACCGCTATCTAAAGCTTTCTGAAGGTCACTATTAATATTCGTTTTATTACCATCTATGATTCTTTGAGATAGAGTTTCCTCAACACTTAAGTTTTCATAAGGGTCTTTATCTGAATTATCTTCAACTTTAATATCTTCTACTAAAGCTAAAAGCTCAGTCAGTGGATCGTAGCTAAGCTCTTGCTCGTGAGTTTGTGTCTCTTCTTCAGGCATGGTTTACGCTTTTATATTCTCTCTTATCATAGACTAAGTCTAGGCAAAGTTTTTTAAGATTTTCATCAATTTTATGCATTGGAAGAATTTTCTTATTATTTACTATCGCCATGTCAAGTCCAGCTTTTACAGCTTCATGCATAAACACTGAATTTAAAGCTGGTCTTAGTCTTGCATCTAAACCGAAGGAAATATTGCTTACACCGAGAATCGTTTTTACGTGAGGTAGTTCGGCTTTGATTTGTCTGATTGCTTCTATTGTCTCAATCCCTGCTTTCCTAAATTCTTCATCACCAGAGCCTAGAGTGAAAGTTAGAGTATCAAAAATTATGTCTTGAGGGCTCATGCCATATTTGTTTACTAGTAGGTCATAGAGTCTTTTGGCGATAGCAACTTTTTTCTCAGCAGTTTTAGCCATACCGTCTTCATCTATAGTAAGAGCTACTAATGCTGCGCCATATTTATTACATAATGAAGCGATTAACTCTACTCTATCTTCGCCATCTTCAAGGTTAACTGAGTTGATAACTGCTTTCCCTGAAATTAATTTTAATGATTCTTCGATAACTGGAGCTTCAGTACTATCTACCATAATAGGAATATTTACGGATGTATTAATTTTGGAGATAATCTCTTTCATGTCACGGGCTTCATCTCGACCGACATAGGCAGCACAGAGATCTAGTATTTGAGCCCCTTCTTCTACTTGTTCTTTTGCAAGTTCTGTAATTGCCTCATAGTCTTCAGCAGCAAGTAATTCTTTGAATTTTTTACTACCGTTAGCGTTAGTTCTTTCACCTACGATAAGAGGCTTAGTTTCCATATTCATGAAGACTGACGAGTATATGGATGAGACAGAGTCTTCTACTTCTTTCAAATCCTTGAGAGGATCATATCTTAACTTTTCTTCATTGATTTTATCTACTACTGTCGCAAGCTTACTAATATGTTCGTAGTTAGTACCACAGCAACCACCGACTAGTCTGATATTGTATTTCCTAACGAATTTATCCATATATTCTGCAAATTCGTCTGGTTTCAGAGGGAAGTGAGCGTGCCCACAGACATTTTCTGGGATTCCTGCATTAGGGAGGCAGCTGAGCATGAATGGACTTGATTCTGAAATGCTTTGAAGGTGTTCTTGCATTTCTTTAGGTCCAGTAGCGCAGTTCATACCGAAAGCATCTACAGGGTAGGCTGAGATCGTGGTAAGTGCTGCATATGAGTCAGAACCTACCAGCATTGTCCCCATCTGTTCAATTGTGATTTGGACTTGAAGTGGAAACTTTATTCTTGAGGAAAGACCTGCTCGTTTTTCTGAGTCTTTTAGTAATACAGCTGCTGGATAAGCTTCTAATAACTCCTCATCACTTTTATCTTTGAATTTTTCTTCAATGTCTTTAAAAACTTCAAATGAAGCTGCAAGTAAAGCTTTGATCTGAAGCGGATCTTGACAAGTCTCAATTAAAATTACATCTACCCCCCCATCAATTAAACCAGCGACCTGGGGTTTATATGATTCTTTTAATTCATCAAAGCTTATATTCCCTAAGCTAGGTAATTTAGTCCCTGGTCCTATAGATCCAGCTATATACCTAGGCTTTTCAGGTTCTTTCTCTGTGAATTTGTCCGCGACTTCTTTAGCTAAAGTCGCTGCTAGCTTACTAATCTCGTAACTTTCATCTTCTAAGCCATATTCACCTAGAACAAGCTTACTTGAACCAAAGCTATTCGTTTCAACTATATCTGCACCTGCTTCAAAAAATTTAGTATGAATTTCTTGGATCATTTCAGGTTTAGTTTTATTTAAATTCTCTGGACAACCTTCTAAATCCTTACCACCATAGTCTTCGGCACTTAAGTCATATGTGAACAAAGTCGTTCCCATAGCTCCGTCATATATTAAGACTTTTTCTTTTGCAAGTTCAAGTAAGCTAGGTTTCATTCTTTTACCCATTTTAATCTATTGACTTCCTCATAAAAGAAATTAATTTATACACTAGTCTCCTATTGAGTAATTTCTAAACTACTGATATATTATCCCTTAGTGGACTCTACAGTTATAGTTCCCAATGCGATAGTGCTTGAAACAAGGCAATTATGGTGGAATATTGATTCGCCAATTGCCAAGCCTGCTTTTTATATTCTAATTACTATTGCCACTGGAATTCTTTTATTTGGACTTTATAAAAAATTAAAACCGGTTTTATTAGCTAAAGATTTAAAGAATGACTCTCGCTTTAAGTCTTTCTGGTCTAGATTACTTTATTTATTTCAGTATGCATTTTTACAAAAGAAAATTGCTTCACAAAGAACTCCAGGTTTAGCGCACATAGCTGTAGTTTTGGGCTTTATGACTTTATGGATAGTAACAAATATAGTAGGCTATCAAGATCATAGTGAAGTTTATTTCTTCCAAGGCTCTTTCTATAAGTTAGTTAGCTTTGGAGCTGAAGTTGGTGGAATTTTACTTTTAGTAGGTATTACATCTTTTACTTTAAGAAGATACATTTTTACTACGAAAAGACTTGACGGGACTCAGATGGATTGGATTCAACCAGCTTTTCTATTTGCTCTTGCTTTAACTGGATTCCTTGTAGAAGGAATGAGAATAGCTGGAACTAGAGTGGAAGAAAAATTCTCTTTTATCGGTAACGCTTTAGCTCAAGTTTTTCAGTTTATGACTGAGCAGGATCTTCACAACACTCATGCTACCTTCTGGTGGATTCATGCATTACTAACATGCATTTTTATAGCTTTAATTCCTTATTCTAAGTTTGTGCATATTTTCTTTGCACCGTTACCTATTTTCTTTAGATCAGATCGTGAGCGTGGTCAATTAAATACCCCTTTTAAGCTTACAGATATGCTGGAAGCTGAGGAGAAAGGTCTTGAAATCGATGAAGAAGATTTTAATGCAGGTGTTTTTGAGTATTCTGATTTATCTTGGAAATCACTTTTAGATAGTGAAGCATGTACAGCTTGTGGTAGATGTCATATAGTTTGTCCTGCTCAGAATACAGATAAACCTTTATCACCGAAGCACTTATTTTTAGATATTAAAAAACTTTCAGCCAAGAAAGATTCTGACCCTGAGAATAGTCCTGAGTTATATGAATTTATCTCTCCAGATGTATTATGGTCATGTACTTCATGTAATGCCTGTGTAGAAGAGTGTCCTATCTTTATTGAGCATGTAGATACTATTGTTGATATGAGAAGAGGTTTACTTGCGCTAAACCAAGCTCCAGCTAATCTGCAAGCGACTTTGAAAAATTATAGAACTAAATCTAACCCTTGGGGACTCGCTCCTAGTGAAAGAGAAAAGTGGACAGAATCACTTAAAGAAGAATATGGATTTGAGCTAAAAAATTTAAGTAAATCAGAAGCTAGCTTTGAGTATTTATACTGGGTTGGTAGTCCTGGAGCTTATGATACACGTAACATCGATGTTTCAAAAGCTAATGTTCGTTTATTTAAAGAAGCTGGACTCGATTTTGCGATTTTAGGTAATGAAGAAAAAACCTCTGGTGATCTTGCAAGAAGGGCAGGTGACGAAGCGATGTTCCAGGAGATTGTAATTGAGAATATAGAAATCTTTAAGGCTTTTGGTGTTAAGAAAATTATTACTCAGTGCCCGCATGTTTACAATACTTTTAAAAACGAGTATCCTGAGTTCGGTTTAGAAGGTGTAGAAATATTTCATCACACAGAAATCCTTGCTGATTTAATCCAAGAATCTAAGTTAGTTCCTAAAAATACAGTTGAAGCTTCTATTACTTATCATGATCCTTGCTATTTAGGAAGATATAATAGAGTCTTCGATCCACCGAGATTCATTCTAGAGAGTATTCCTGGAGTAGAAATCAAAGCTGTAGCCAATGAAAAAGAAAAGAGTACTTGCTGTGGTGGTGGTGGAGCTCAGATTTGGTATGAAATGCCTGGTAGTCAGATAAATGCTATGCGTTTTGATGAGCTTAATGAGCATAAACCAGATAAAATCTCTGTTGCTTGTCCCTACTGTAGTATTATGATAGATTCTGCTACGAAAACTGTATTTCCTGGTACACATGTGCCTGAAGTCGAAGATGTGGCGATCACTTTAGCTGCTTCTGTTTTATAGTAAATCTCCAAAGTTTTCCAAATAATAAGGTAATAAGAATCTTGCTTTCGGGGCGGCAGCCAGTTCGGACGAATAATATAATTTCAATGAATTGAAATTATTCAAAAGCTCAAACCGATAAGCAAGCTTCATATCACGCTTATTACTAGGAAACCCCGAAGGTTCGACAATTGATTGAAGGAATCCCAATAAGTGCAAGTTTAAATTTAGGATCGTTCTATTATTGTGCAGTTCAAGAGAACTGCTAGTCGATACTCAAAAAATTTAAACTTGCACTTATTGGGGGTAATTAATTCGTTGAACTTTTTTAATATTTATTCAATATTTCCTTTATCTAAGCTTAATTTCACCTGGGGAGAATATGTATATGAGAATTCATAATAACTATGAGTTTTATAATTCTCTTTATCAATCAAGCGCAATAAATGCGAGTTCCCCCCGGATCAAAGGTGGAAAATCAGCTTGAGGATAGTTCAGGAGAATTATTAGTAGCTTCAGAGGCAAATCAAAATTTGAGAAATTTAACAGCTTACCTTTCTCGTGATCTAGACTCTCGTGGGGTTTTTAACCCTATGGATGTTGCAAAAGAAATAAGATTATTAAGAAAAGACTGGTCTTTATCTCCTCAGCAAATTGATGATATTTTGTCTGAAGTAGAAGTCTAGAGTTACTAATTATAATAC
>CALBDR010000018.1 GCA_937927525.1 uncultured Candidatus Melainabacteria bacterium | reverse complement strand
GCCTAGAAACAGAAGGGGGATAAGTTATCCCCCATCCCATACCTTTCAACCATAAATACTCCGTTAACTTTCCTAGGAGGTAATAATGAAAAAACTAATCTTGGGAGTAGTAGCTGTTGCTGCAATCCCATCTATGTCCATGGCGCAAGAAGCTGCTGCTCCTGCTCCTTGGTCTAACGCCTACGTAAACGTCTCTACTAGCCTTGAAGGTACTGCTGACTGGGTTGTCGGCTCTGAAATAAACGTTGCTGGTGTTGGCGGTTACGCTCAGCTGACTTACAAGGACCGTGTTGATGCTGCTGGCGACGCTGCAGACGACTACGCTATCACACTTGGTTCCTCTGCTTCGCTCGGCATGATTTCCCTCAGTACAGGTGTAAGCTACGAGTGGGGTTCCACTTCTGGTGCAGACCTGATTGGTCGTGGTGACGGTAACACTTGGGGTGACCTGACTTCCTCGACTACTGCTAAGCTTTCTCCTGGCCTGATTGGCGGCGAGTATGTTTATGTTGGTGCTAACATGGACATTGCTTCAGACGGCGAGATTGCTCTTGGATGGGGCGGAGCTTCTTATGGTTTTGGATACAAGCATGACCTTAATGAAAGAGCTTCTGTATCTGTAAGCTACGGCTGGTCTGTAGATGTTGTTGACGATGGTGATGACACCACTGTTAACGATTGGACCACTACCGCTGATGGTATGAAAATTGGTGTAGGATTTAAATTCTAAAAATGAAATATGTTTTGTTTGCCCTTGCGGCTTTGACACTAACCGGTTGCACTGTCGCCACTCATAGGAGTGGCGACTATGCTTCTCTCAGCATTATGGCTGATAACTATGTTCGCGGAGACATTTGTAGAACATTTTCTATCTCCGAAGAACACGAACTAATCCGACAGTTAAATGATCCAAATATCGAGACTGTTATGATTAGTGACCATCTTGTAGAAAAGTATGGTAAGATAGCAACACTGGATTGCTATACAAAGATCATCACTCACTTCAACAAGAGTACTCAACTTCTTATTGAGTCTGTTGAAGAATACGGTGAGCTCGATCCTGTTTATTAAGACGAATAAATAACTTAAACAAATACTCTTGGTGGGCAAATGGTTAAGTTTACTACAGACGATGTCGAATTTTCTGATATTCAAGGCAAGACTATTGGTAGAGTAAGTCAAGGGGATACATCATATCCTCTTGATTACCGATACAATAGAGAAGTCCAGAAAGTGCCATCCTTCTATCCACCAGAAGGTATGGTCAATGCTCAAGGACCTTCCGATCCCGATTCTGACGTTGGATCAAATATAAGAGACATTCAAGATGAAGGT
Source organism: uncultured Candidatus Melainabacteria bacterium (assembly GCA_937927525.1). Taxonomy (GTDB): domain Bacteria; phylum Cyanobacteriota; class Vampirovibrionia; order LMEP-6097; family LMEP-6097; genus DT-14. The sequence goes on along the minus strand of CALBDR010000018.1, from coordinate 1,820 downwards.
CTCGAACTTTATCTTGCTAAAGAAGTAGAAGAATTTGGTGACGGTCTATATTTGTCCACCAAAAGATATGGTTCGATTCCATCTGCTACACAAGCTCTAGGTAACTTCACAAACACACCATCTTATAGTAGAGACGGTGTGTTTCGACGAGGTAGGACTCGTTGGGGATACAGACCTCCAATCATTAACCACATGGCAGGCGGTGAAGACTCCTCTTATCATATGAAAGGAAGAGCAGTAGACCTTACTCTGGCTACTTCCAACATCACACTTCCAAAGCTAATGGATGTTGTAGTAAATGCCATTCATAGCGGATTTAGATGTATTGGTTTTGGTGGTGTTCAGTTCCATATGGACACTAGAGATGTTGGCGGCTTCATGGGATATACTTATCCAACATGGGACAAGACTCTTCGACGTGGTGCTGCAGATGCATATGCAGTTCCAGAAATAATTCATTATGAAGGCCAACTATTAACACCTACGTTAGTATTTAAATTATACTTACTTTACTACTCGGTTAAGAGACCAAAGATTCTTGGAGTCAGAGAACCCATCACTGCAAATCAAGCAGAAAGTATTGTAAGAGATAGAACAATTCCTTCTGTTTCCGATTCGGACAATGTTACATACTTTCATATTTCTGAAGAGGATTGTAGAAAGTGGGCTGTACCGATTAGGGCAACACGACAAGTAACAGCATCTCGTGCAACGCAGCCAGAATCAGATACTTCTAGATCTCTTACAGATACGCCTCCATCCTATACTCCTTCGGAGCCTGGAAAAACTCCTTACTTATTTACTAAGGCAGGAAGAACAGATCTGATTAACCTTGGTATTCTCTCGGCAGTTATCCTTGGTGGTTACTTTGGATTTAGAGCTTTCTTAAGACATATAAGAAACAGATCTGAAAAAGCTAGAATAGAAAAAGAAATTAGGCGTTTATATTCTACTAAAAGTAGGAGAGAATTGATTGGTGAGTTTAGAATGAAACACTCTGGTGCTATTGTCAAAGCTAAAAGAGATCCTAGACTCGCTAGAGAACTTGAAATGAAACTTGCAAGGATTTTAGCAAAAAATGGATATCCAATATATTGATATCTGCGGACATCAAGTAAATGTTTGGGATCAAGATACCTATCCCAGAATCAAGGACATGATCCAACATTATAACGATCTTATCTTCGATTATAGCGATGATACACGCGTTCCAATTTGGAACGCTGAACTCTCTTACCTCCGTTCCATGTTGGAACAAGGTCAAGACTTATACATTCCATTCTAATGAGGTGATAAATAATAATGGCTAAAGTAGATCTATCCAAGAGTACAAGCAAACAGCATGTAGCAACTTCTATTGGTAAATCTGTTAACTCCAAACCTAAGAACAAACACAAGCGCCGTCAATGGAAAGCATATAGAGGACAAGGAAAGTAATGGCTAAAGAAAAAGTTTTATCGTCTGTAAGGAAGACATCTTCCGCTCCTACAAAGACAGTAGCTCCTGCTGCACCTAAGGTAGACGAATCTCAAAAGTACAAAGATGCGATCGCTGCTATCGTAGAAGCACATAGACGAGTGACTGCTAACACTCAAGATCGTAACCTTCGAATTGCAATGAACCAAGCTATCGTAGCTGCTGGACAACTTATCTAATGAATAAAGAAGACGTTAAGTCTATCAAACTGACTACTGGCGAAGAGATCGTGGGCGTTGTCCATGAGTTCAATGAATTGACAGTATCTATCCAAGGCCCATTCTCCGTTGCTCGGACAATGGGCTCTTCCTTTATGTTGGTTCCGTGGATGGTATCTATAGACG
>CALBDR010000017.1 GCA_937927525.1 uncultured Candidatus Melainabacteria bacterium | reverse complement strand
GCGTAAACGAGTTCAGCTCGCAGCTGAATAGAAGAAGCGTAGCAAAGCAGAGCGATTTTGATGCGTTCATAACTTTCCCTGCTCGGATGGCTTTTCCAGTAGGTACTGCTTCTGCTGTTAACCAGCTCAGATTTAGAGTGGACTCGGCAGAACTTCCTGGTCGCTCTATACAGACAACACAAGGCAAGCCATACGGTAACGGTCTTACTCATAAGTTTGGATACGATGTAACCTACCCAGAAGTTACCGTATCAATTATCTGCGGAGACGATCTTGCAGAAAAAAGCTTATTTACAGCTTGGCAAAGCCTTGTTATCGGTAAGCACGCAACTAATGCACCTTACCAAAGAAATATGAGAATAGGTTACTATAGCGACTACGTCTCACAAGTAGAGATAAATCAGTATACTGAACAAGGAGACCTTGCTTACAGTGTCACACTAGTAGAAGCGTTTCCAGTTATCGTTAACTCAATGCCATTAAGCTGGGCTAGCGAAGAAGTCCATAGACTAACCGTACAGTTCACGTATCTACACTTTGTAGAAAATACAACACCACCATCTCAATCTTCACCAGCACCATTTATTAATGATCTTGGTGTACCGGTAAGAACAGAGATTAGAAACTTTGCTGATAATCTTGACGTAAGAGCAGTGAACCAAGGTCTTAACGGAAGGGTTAACGGCGGTATTAATGTTGGAGACAACTTCAACTTTACATCTGGAATTTTAGGGTAGTAAATTATATTTTGGAGGCATCATGGCTTTACCTATTGTAGCAGCACCTGAGTTTGAGGCGACAATACCATCGACAGGACAAAAGATCTTTTTTAGACCTTTTTTGGTTAAAGAAGAAAAGAGCTTGTACATGGCTCTTGAAGGTGGAGAGCAGAATGAGATAGTTAATGCAGTAACCAATGTATTAACTTCTTGCATTAAGTCAGACGTAGATGTTAGCAAGCTCTCGTATTTTGATATTGAATATCTATTTCTAAAACTACGCTCTAAGTCGGTAGGTGAAGAGGTTACGCTTAGATTTAGACACGGTGGCAACGATCCAGAATGCAAGCACGTTACCGAAGTAGTTGTAAACTTAGATGACGTAGAGCTACAGAAAGATGAAGACCATACTGATAAAGTTATGGTTACAGACAGTATCGGAGTAAAGTTAAAGTATCCTACTCTTGATACTGCAAAGAACGCTAGTAATCTTGATATGAAGAATATTGGAACAGTGTTTGAGTTTATCGCTGATTCTATTGAGTACGTCTTCGATCAAGAAAACATTTACGAGGATTCTACTCGAGAAGAAAGAAGAGAGTGGGTAGAAAGTTTAAATCAAAGCCAGTTTGAAAAGATTACTGGCTTTTTTAATACTATGCCTAAGCTGAGCAAAGATATAGAGTATAAATGCGAAGCTTGTGGTAAAGATGAAAAGATAACAATAGAAGGATTACAGGGTTTTTTCGTATAAGCCTCGGTCATGACAGCTTAGCTAACCTTTATTATGTTAATTTTGCATTGATGCAGCATCACAAGTATTCGTTGACCGAGTTAGAAGAGATGATTCCATTTGAGAGAAACATCTACCTAAGCATGCTAATACAGTACCTAGACCAGGAACGGGAGCGGCTAGCAAAAAATGGCTGAGGCAATAGTACTACCAAAAGCTAATGAGGAAGGTATCAAAATAGTTGATATCCTTACGCAAGGCTTTGACGATCAGTTTGATGTGCTGGATGATATCAACGAGAATATTATCACTAGCCAGCGAATTCTTGAAGATGTTCTGGATAGTCTTAATAAAAGCTATAGTTTTGATCTTGATCGCGCCCGTAAAGAAGATGACCGTCTGCGTATATTACAAGCTCAACAAGCAGAAGCAGCAGCAGAGGCTGGTAGAGAGGTAGAACCTGA
>CALBDR010000016.1 GCA_937927525.1 uncultured Candidatus Melainabacteria bacterium | reverse complement strand
TCACCACTGTATTACAATAAACATCAGGAAAAGGAAATAAAGGTAAAAACTGTGGCTCTCCATTCACTTCAGTCAAAATAGTAGGAATACCTACTTCTGCTGGATCAGGATAGCCATTACCGTTATCATCCCATACTACATCTTTGTCAAGAACACCATCTCCATCTGTGTCAGTATCATAATCAAAGCCAGGTTGATTTAATTTCCACTCACCATCACAAGATAAAGCGCCTGGACCTACGAAACAGCTATTACCTCCTTGATGTTGAGTATATTCAGGAGGGCAATTTATATCGTCGAAATCAAACCTTAGTAGATTATAGGTAACAGTACATTCAGGTGCTGCTGAACCATTGCTGTCATAGGCAGTATAAACCCTTATTACAGACTTGATGTAACGAGGATCACAAGCTAAAGGGTCTACAGTTTCTCTCAAAAGAACAGGATCCTTAAAGCCTTCACAAGGATCAAAAAATGTAGGCCCCTCATAAGCAGAAAGATCAGTACAAGCCACTTCTACAGTACCAGGGCAAGAATCAATGATAGGCCCGAGTTTATCCTCCAGGGTAATGTTGCCCCAACAGGAATTGCCACTGTTCACATCAGTGACTTTTACATATAACTCCTGGCCGATATAAGGTGATGTTACAGGATTGCCAACATCTCCATAAATATTAGACACAGTTACCACATAGCTGCCATTAGGACAGGATGTGGTTTGATCATTCAAAATCATATCGGCTGTAATTAAAGCCTCACAGTTTTCATCCAGTGAAACCTGCGTATCACCATTACATGCCAATGAGCAAGACTGTGAATTAGCATTTACACTTATAAAATGTAAAGCCACAAGCATTATAAATGCTCCAAATTTAGACCAATTTGAATTGGCCAAGTCAAAGTACTTCATGAGATCCTCTTTTATAATATACTGCTTGGGAAATATGTGATCCCCCTTAACAATTAGTTTACTTCTTCAGTAAGGATCTATTAATACTCGGGTAGGTTAAGTTCTAATGTTTAGCAGATAATAGTTTACTTCATCGCTAATAATAAACAAATGTAGAAAATATCTAATATGTTATAGTACCTCATATTAGATATTTTTCATATATGTTTTATTTAATATAAAAAAAGCCCCCCTCCAAATTCATGGAGAGAGGCCATCCCAAAAACCGATTTTATTCTAGTACTATTCGATTATAATCATCTTCTTAGTAGCTGTGAAATCACCGCTATCAATCTGATAGTAGTAAACTCCAGCGGCACCTAAATCGGATTTACTCAATTCAATTTCATTATATCCTTGTGCAAAGTTTCCTCTTTCAGTATGAACAACTTTACCAGTAACGTCAAGTACAGTTAATATTACATCTGACTCTCTTGGAATCTCAAATCCAATTACAGTATTAGCTGTGAATGGATTCGGCTCATTCTGATAGAGTGCAAACACAGCGTCAGCAGTACCAGCCTTGTTAAGATCAATATTTACGATCTCAAGATCTGAACCTACATATGCTTCTGCTTTAGTAATATCACTATTGATATCGATAAGATCAGAAACAGTACCTGCAGTATTAGCTTTGAATGTCATTGTAAACAATGCACCAGTAGCATTTACAGGATCTTTACTGTTCCAAGATGTTGTTACAGCACCATTGTGTACTCCAAAGTTCTCTTCAGATACTTTAATAGCACCAGACTGAACTGTAACTAACTCTAGACCATTTGTCTCTAGTGTAAACTGATAACCGTAAATGTTATTTACATCAGCATTTACAGCAAGATCGAATGTCTGACCAGCTTCAACAGCAATGTCTTCAAAATCGATGCTTACTACTGCAGAAGAAACTTCCTCTGAAGAACCACTTACAGAATTAGCAACCACACTCTGATTAACATCACCTACTTTGATACCTACGAAGTTCTCATCCATCATGTCAGTTGACAAGTTGTAAATGTCTATCGTTTCATCAAAGTTCCATGGGCTGTTGATATCTAATGTCTGAGCCGCATCAACAAATCTCCAGCTGGAGTTGCTTGGTAACTCATCATAAATACCTAGTATCAGCTTTCTCAGCTCAATCAAGTCAATAGCTGTAACATTACCATCATTGTTAACATCAGCAGCGATCATCTTGTATGCGCTATCCAGACTTTCGAGTCCTAGGATATGTCTCTGAATCAATACAAGGTCAAGTGTACTTACACCATTCAAGTAGTCATCATTCTTGACAGCTTTTACTTGGTAATCCATACCTAGTGCATTATTAGCAAATGCATAGCTACCATCGTTGTCTGACATATCTGTACTCTCGAACTCAAAGAACATATTCTCATTATGTACTTCTACATTCTCAATGCTCTGACTGAATTCAGTCTCAATGATACCGGCAATACTACCAGTCGTTGTATCAGAAAGACAAGCGTTGTTGTCAACAATTCTGATATTAACCACACACCAGTCGTAGTTACCACACTCATCCCAAACGTAAATGTTCTGCCTTAGCGTAGCATCAGTGACACCTTGTAGATCATCTGCAGTCCAAACCTTAGCTGAAGATCTCAACTCAGGAATATAATCAGGATCCAACTCAGGCTGAGTCTCTGTAAATGTATATCTCAAGTCTTCGTATGCAGTACAGTTATCGAAAGAACCATAATCGAAATCAATCGCCCATAGCTCAACCATACACTCAGCAGGACCATCACCATCAGGATCAGCCATCAATGCTGTGCTAAGGTTAATACAGTATGGAGTAGGTGCTTTCTTATCCTGTACAGTAAAGTAAGATGTAGTAGATGCAACATTACCACAACCATCATAAACCTTCCATACAACTCTGTGCATAGTCTCACCACAATCCGCTGGGATTTGGTCAGGAATATTAATAGTGTATTCAAATCCAGGAGCAGTAGCTACTTCACCTTCATTGTTATCAACACCACCTCTGTTACCAACTCTTACATCAGGAATTTCATATCCGTATGCAGCTAAGTTGTCAGCAGCGTTATCTTCAGACCATAGAGGATCTGTAGATGTGTTTCTGTCCTCAGCTACAAACGAACTCCACTCTCTGTCAAATACCCAGTCATTGTAAATATCAACATATACATTCCACTTCAACCACTCACTAGGACATGCATTCTCAATGACCTCACCGTCTTCATCAACATTTGTATCAAAAGCAGTAGCAGACATTTGAATTCCAACTCCTACACAAGCTCTCTCATCAATTGAAGTTCCAGAACCACCGGTACCTGGTACAGCTTCGAACATATCATTCTCAGCTTCAACAACCGGAGCGTAAGTGTCAAGCAATTTACCAATCACAGTCCAAGTCCAGATACCACCTTGTGATGGATCATTAGGATTGTACTGACACCAGTCAATTACAGTATACTCATTGATAATTTTTCTACAAGCATCTTCCTCGAAGTAGAACGTATCACTTTCAAGAGTCCAACCGATCAAGCTACAATTAGCATCAACCCATACAGGCTCATCACAGAGACCATCAATACAGCTTAACGCAACCTCAGCAAAATCAGGAATATCATCATCGTTAGTGTCAATCTGCTCTATATCAGAACCACTTACATCCATCAATCCACAATCGTCACCATCGTTATCAGCCAAACGGATGAATTCATCCTCAGAGTAAGGCCAGTCTATAGAAACAGAACCATCAAATCTCTGATCTTCAGTAGGCTCTTCAACGATAATTAACTGACGACACTGAACTTCAGTACCAGCGATTGACCACCATCTTGTTATAGGACCATAGTGACAAGCTTTGTTGAATAGATCTTCATCAACTGTTGACCACCATGGAGCGATGTAATCCTGAATAACACCATCTCTGTTAACGTCAGTACACATTGCTACCTCGTTAATCATCATACCATCTCTGTCTGTTACAGTGAACTCAGTGATTTCACCATCTTGGTTGATATCAAGACCACAAAGATCAAAGTATTCAACAGGCAGATCACCACAAGTAGAAGAAGCATGAGCAGAACCACCAGTTACGGAAAGATCTTTCTCATCCATATCACAAGTAATCTTAACAAGTGGAGGACAAGTTAATGTAGGCTGAAGTTTAGCCTCAACTCTTACAGTTGCCCACGTAATTCCAAATAGATCTCCAGGAGTACCAGGAACACCATCCATATTGGCATCATCCCATACACCCAGTTCTACTTCAATTAGTACATAATCATTCACACCATCACCATCTTCATCAACACCATTACCA
>CALBDR010000015.1 GCA_937927525.1 uncultured Candidatus Melainabacteria bacterium | reverse complement strand
ATACGATATGTACAAAAAAGCTGCTATGAAACAGAAAGAGTATGTAGAGAAGAACTTCACATTCGAGGATATGGTCAATAAGTTTCGAAAGATTTTAGATGAAGTGCCAGTAGCAGGACAAGTAGAATTAAAATTACCTAAACTAAAGAAAATATAAATGGAAGATCAATTACTTAAAGCAACATCAAATGAAATATCTCCGTTAACGAACACAAAGTCTGTAATTGTCGATAACGATCCAGCTACAGGATTAGTGTCGAAACTTTGTATAAAAAGCGGATTTACAACTAATTCATTCCTGCTAGAAAATTCACGAACTGTACAAGACTTGGTGAAGCAGTTACCGAAAGTTGCTAGCGATTTAATGATTGTAGATAAGCTGGGATGGGTGTGGTTACCGATGATGCAGAATACGGACCGTGCTGTAATTTATCCAGTAGGTACAAAGGAAGAATGGCAGTGGCAAGTTGCACCTCTTTCTTTAGGAGAAGAGAAGATAAAAGAAGAAGATTTTAATCCAAACGATCCTAGAAACTACCAAACCATACAAGTAGATTACGATAATGCAAAGTCCTTTAATGAAGAAGACTTTCCTGATGCATTCGAATACTTTATAAATTTTGGAGAAGAATGATAAGCTACTTAGTTACAGTATGCAATGAGCATGAAGAAGTTCAAAACCTATTAGAAAGCTTGATTGACTCGAAAGATGATAGTGAAGAAATTGTAGTACTATTCGATGCTATAAATGGTACAGAAGAAGTTCGAGATGTTTTAGATCAGTATGAAAATGACATTAGGGTAATTGAACATCCATTTACCGGTAATTTCGCTGAGTTTAAGAATTTCGGCAATAAGCAGTGCACGAAAGAATGGATAATGCAACTCGATGCTGATGAACAGATCGATCCATGGATACAGCAATCCTTACAGGATTTATGCTCTATGAACGATAATGCCGATCTTATACTCTTTCCAAGAGCTAATACAGTTGACGGTATAACATCAGACCATATAAGAAAATGGAACTGGCAGGTCTCTAAATCGGAGTTGAGTATAGGAGCTAAGTCTTTAGAAGAAGGCTCGAAAGAATTAGAATTTTTAAGAGAGCTAGAATATGTTATACACGAGCAAGATTCTCCAGATAAAGACAATCACAAGCTGATAACGTATTACCAACCTTTAATTAATTTTCCAGATTGGCAAGGTCGTTTATATAAGAATAGAAAAGAAATAGAATGGCAAGGAAAAGTACATGAAAAAGTTGGAGGAGTAAAAAGTTATGCTTATCTTCCGGACACGTTCATCTACTCTATTAAACATCCTAAGACAGTAGGACGACAAGAAAAGCAAAATCAGTTATATGAAAATTTACGTTGACATCGACGAAACAATCTGCTATTACGAAGCAGAAAGGAGTTACAGTTATGCTAAGCCTATTAAAGAGCATATTGAGAAGGTAAATAAGCTCTTTGATGAAGGGAATGAAATAACTTACTATACTGCCAGAGGATCAGTCAGTGGTATAGACTATTACAATCTGACAAAAGAACAACTTGATAGATGGGGCTGTAAGTACCATCATTTGAGTACTGGCGAGAAGCCTGCCTATGATTTACTTATCTGTGATAAAACAAAAAGAATAGAAGAAATATGATAATTCGCTCTTTAGATGAGACCTATATAATAGCCGAAATTGGACAGAATCATAACGGAGATATTAACATCGCTAAGAAACTCATTGATCAATTAGATAACTATCCTTATGATACAAGTACAGGAGAACGATTGCAGAAAGCAAATGCAATTAAACTCACAAAGAGAGACTTATCAGATGAATTGACAGTAGAAGCTTATAATAAGCCGTATGATGGACCGAATAGTTTTGGAGAGACCTACGGCGAACATAGAGAGTTTTTGGAACTTTCTTATGAGGACCATGTAGAGTTAGGAAAGTATATTAAGTCTAGAGGATTTGAGTTTGTTGAAACTATCTGCTCATTAAGTGCAATGAAGCTTCTAGATATGATACAGGTGGATAAAATAAAAGTAGCTTCTAGAGATTTAACTAATATTCCTCTACTTACAGCTCTTTCTGAAAGATCCGAACCGATTATACTTTCTACTGGAATGGCCAATGAGAAAGATCTTTATCAAGCTTTAGAGATATTTAGACGAGGAAAGAATAAAGAAGTAAGCGTACTGCATTGCTTATCAGAATACCCTGCTCGGTCGTTGAATTTAAATTTAAGAACTATAACCTGGCTTCAAGAGAAGGTACCGAGTAGATTGCCTGGTAAGAGAGTGAAGATAGGATATTCAGATCATAGTATAGGAACTTTTATCCCAGTAGGTGCTGTTGCTTTAGAAGCTAAGATCATAGAGAAGCATGTCACTTTAGATACAAGCATGAAAGGATCTGATCATGCAGGATCAGCTGATATGTCGACATTTAGAGATATGGTTAGAGATATCCGAATGTTAGAAAGAGCTTTAGGGTATGAATGGCTTATAAG
>CALBDR010000014.1 GCA_937927525.1 uncultured Candidatus Melainabacteria bacterium | reverse complement strand
AAAACCTTGAGTGCTCTAGCTGAACACCTTGCTAGTCATCAAGGACTTGAGATTCTTGGCTCACCTGGATTGTATGGTGATAGGGAATCTCTTCAAGAATTTCATAACTTCATGCAGGACCAAGCTAATCCAGATCGTCTAAAAACTGCATTAGCCGAAGTTGATGATAGTCAAGCTTTAAGTGATTCTAATACTCCAAATGAATTTACTACGTCAAAAGCTCCTTTGATAAATCAGCTTAGAGGCTTTTTAGGTAACCAATCAGTTGAATCTGCTCTAGAAGAGGGTTGGGTTGATCAACAAGTGAACAGTTATAGAGAAGGACTGGTACAATTTGTCGACTTATTGAAACAAGCAAAAGGTTTCTTTGCTCAGCTTGTAAATTAAAGTGAAAATTTTTTCACCAAATAAAAAAGCGCCCACTTGATTTCAACTCCTTTATAATATGTATATAAGGTGTTGATGACGTTGACGCTTTTTTGTCTTTTTGGTTTTGTGTATATGGCTCCCAAGACTGGATTCGAACCAGTGACCGATCGGTTAACAGGCATCCCATGAAACCCTGTCCCAGAAAGAGAACCCGAAAAATTAAAGCTAAATAATAAGCACAAACCAGCGTCTCTTGCGCGGTAATTCCAAAAAAAAGGAGTTACTGCAAAGAAGGTTTTATACCTGCAAGCAAAAGCTTTACTGGTAAAAGAGAGTATCTAACCAAAGTCTCAGACTACCTAGACTGGAAAAGTAAATATCATAGAGGCTCAGGGAAGTCTATTAAGCGCATAGAAAAGGGATTAGATCTAAGTAAGGAAGATCTTAGAACTATGGCTATAGAGTGGCTTGACTGGTGCAAGACAGGGAAGCTGAATGGTAGACCTATAGGTCCAAGGACACTTGAGATTTATGAGTACTACTTTAACGAGTATCTAAAAAAGCTAGGAAGAAATTTCTGTAAACCTATTATCAGTATCGAAAATCTGCGTAATGTACTTGGAGAATATGATCCTAAGAGCTTTAGCACTAAAGCTAAAATCTATGATTCAGTTCTCAGCTTCTCTAAATATCTCATCGAGAAGAAACTCTTTACTGAAGCTCAAAAACTGGAGTTTAAAAAACTAAAACCAAAAAGAGTTTATCCACCTAAAAGAACAGTTATTACAGAAGCTCAGTATAGAACGATACTTGAGTATATCGAAAAATCCACAAGGTCAAACTATAACAAGGTTCTCACTAAAGCTCTTGTCGTAATGATCGTAAACACAGGGCTTAGAGCGATGGAGATATCTAATTTAAAAATTGAAGATGTCGAAGAGATGCCATAGTTAGAAAGTTTCACAGGCTTTCACATGGCTGTGGGATAGAGTTCTCAGCTCATGGCTTAAGAAGAACCTTTGCTACTTTAGTACCACTCAGAGTTATATTATGACTACTGAAGATGAAGTTGTTGAGGCTATGAAGGGTTGGTAATATTAAATTTGAACAAAGTTTAATTCAATTTTCAACTCAAGCACCTCGGCAATTCTATATAAAAGGTCTAAAGAGGTAATTCGATCACCACTTCCATTTTCTAAACGAGCAATAGCAGATTGAGAGGAATTTATTTTTTTTGCTAAATCTCTCTGAGTTAACCCCATGCTGGTCCTTGCTTCATAAACCATACTGGAAATTTGGGAAATAAGTTTCTCTCGCCTGTAGGACTTGGCAAAATCTTTATCTTCTAACTCAACTGCCATTATCTCTCTCAAAGAAATGTTTTTCTTTAGGAGACTTTTATTTGAAGATTTTGACTTACTATTTTTCTCAGCAACTGCTACCATTATTCATCACCTCACTCATTCTTGCTTTAGCAATCTTTATTTCTTTTATAGGAGTTTTTTGTGCTTTCTTACAAAGGCATGCAAAAGCATTATTTTATCTCCCTCTGGCATAAAATAAAATATTCTATAGCCACCAGCCTGAAGTCTAATCTTAATTTCCCATAATTTCTTAACACCTTTTATTTGCTTTAAATCTAAGGGGACATCCAGACCTTTTTCTTCAATTAGCTCAAGCTTAGTAAGAATTTTTATTTTATCCTTTCTCTCAAGACTATTAATACTGTTCATTACTGGATTATCGCCACCATTATGGTAAAAAAGGACTTCCATGACATAACCAATTGGATATATTATTATTATACGATATTTTCTTAAGAATCAGTTAAGAAAATTAAAGTTAGACTATTTTACTGAAATAGATAAATAAGTAATTACGATAACCTTCAATAAATACTTTAGAATTAAACAGAATAATTAACCTTGAACCTGACTTATCATCTTACCCAAACAAATACGAAGAACATATTGTATCTTTTCTAGACTTACTTGGAACAAAAGCTAGAGAAAATGATTTTGAAAAAAGCTTAAAAATCTCACTTGAACTAAAACAAGCTCAACTGTATCACAAACAAGCTTTAATAGAGACTAGAATTCCTCATCCACACAGCTTTGTAATGTCAGATAGCTTAGTAACTTTTTATAACCAAAAAGAAGTAAGAACCAACTTTAATACTTTATTTAAGCCAATTTTATTAACCTGTTTTTTACAATCTGCCCTTCTTGAAAGAAGAATATTGACTAGAGGGGGTATCACTTTAGGAGAAGCAATTACATTACCAAAAGAAAATATTTTTTTTGGTCCTGCATATAATTAAGCTTATTTATTGGAAGAAAATGGTTCAGATCCATGTGTTAGGATCAGCGATCTTTACTATAAAGAAGTTTACAAGTCCATATCCTCAAAAGATGACCAAAAAATCATAGAAGATTTTATCTGGGAAAATCATAGGTCTGAGAAATATATAAATTTTTTTGCATGCATTTATCACTTTAATACAGGAAGTCAAGTGATAAATTTTTTTAGCTTTATTAATTCATTACAAGAATTCATTAACTCTAACAAGGAAGATTCTTTAGCACCGAAAAAGCAGGCGAAATATGAATGGCTTGAAAAAGAAATAAAATCAAACATAGAATACTTTAAATTAAACCTAGACTAATAATTAATATAATATGGAGAATAACTTTATAAACATGATTAATCTCGCTCTTATAAGTTTTCTCCAATCCTTCAGCCTCTAAAAAAGGATTTATCATTGCTGGAATTTTATGTGAATGAATAGGAAAATATATAGTTCCTGTCTCATGATCAACTTTAATTGGAGATTCTAAAGAATCAATCTTAGAAGATCTTTAATTCTTTTAGGGACTGTATCTAAAAGAGCTTCATCAAGACTTAAACCATCATAGTCATCTTTAACTAGAAAATTTCTTCCTTTAAGTTCATAATCGTATCTAGATATAAATGCAAAAATTTTATTGAGCCTAATTTTTAGAGTTTTTAACAATCCCCTCAAAATAAGTATCTGGTCTAGTTGAAAATGCAACTTACAATGGTCTTCAAGATTAACGAACCTTCCTCATCAATTAAATGCTTTTTGAGACCCTATTGATAGTCATGAGTTAATTCTTCACTACGAATAACAGGAAACTTCCCTTTACCTCCAGCTTGTAAGGTTCTATTTATAAAATCTAAATTTAAATTTAAATTAAGGGCTAATGTTGCCAATTATTATAAGCTTCCAATTATTTAGATTTTATATTTAGTTAATACTTATGTGCTTGAGCTTTTGGGAATATGTGAAACGGAGTGTGATTATCTTAGTACTTTATCTCAAATGAATTAGCTTAATGCATCTCAGTCACTCATACCCAGCCCCTATTTCTATAACAAAAGACCTAATCTATTAATATAGATACTCATATGCTAATTTAGGCTAAAAACCCAAAATTCTGGAAAAATCAAACATTCAAAAACAAAGGGGGTAGGGGGGTAAATTGCATAACTCATCTCTTGTATTCGATTCCCCTCACGCATTTTTCTAATTATCAAGAAAAAGAATGGGTAAGCCGACTTGTCAAGCTGAGACTATTGAAGGCTATATAAAAACACCACATTGAATTTGAGATATTAAGGCTGATGCAAAGTTTTCAACGTATCACTATCTCGTTGATGAAACTGATTGTTATTGATAAGACCAGAAATTTCATTTAGCTGAGAAATAATATTATTGACATACCTTGCTTTACTTTCTGGTGAAACCATAGGTCCCAAAACCTGGTTAACAAAATTTATACTACCCATAGAAAAATAATTTCTCGAAGACATTTGAGCTAATAAGTCTTCCGCCAGATCACTTTTTAATTGTGGATCAGATATTCTATTAAAATCTTGATTCATAAAAAAGGCCTTCGTCAAACTATTAAGCTTGGGATTATCTACATTAACTATAATGCCATGAACTTTTTCATAAACATCACTTAATTCAGCAGCCTTAAATCTATCTTTAAGGCTTCCCCTAGATGTTAAATTACCCGATGCAGGAACCTGGCTTGGATCTATTTTGATACGGTAAAGAGCATCTTGCGCCGATTTAATTTTCGAGTTAGTATAGGTAATAAATTTTTGTTTGCTCTCCTCGGAAACCAAAGGGAAAAGAGCCTTTGCCATAGCAGCAGATTGATAGCTTAAAAATTCTTGGTTTGTTAATTGTTGAAAAGTATCTTCTGCAAGCTCTGTTCTCAATGATTTATCACTTATTCTAGAAAGTTGTTGTTTTATATCGCCTTTCATCAGGCCCATCATGTTATGACTAGTCAAACTATCTAGAGATAGAGAAATATTTTCTAGCTCTGAGGCATATCCAGCCTTAACCAGCCTTTTCTGTAAGCCATACTCAACGCTTCTTAAGCTAGGACTTTCTCTACCCATAATTGTAAAACTATTTCCTAAATCCATTCTATACTTTCCTTTTATTGTTTCTGAAGTGAATAAATTTTATCCACTCCCGATTAAGATTTAAAATAATATCACACCTCTTTACAATGTGTCAAGATATTACTC
>CALBDR010000013.1 GCA_937927525.1 uncultured Candidatus Melainabacteria bacterium | reverse complement strand
ATGCTGCTTGATAAGCTCCATCCGTTTACATCTGAAGAAGCAGATTGTATAATGTTTGATCCAGCTAATACAATGCATCGAGGCGGATTGTGTAAATCTGGTGAAAGAATAAATTTACAAATACTGATGAGATAATAATGCTATCAAAAAAAGTTCTTAAGCGTCGAGAGTGGAAAGACAGTCTCTACTCTAATCTAATGCAACATTCTATCCTTAGAATCTTAGACAAATATATTGATGATGGTTTAGTACTTGATATAGGTGGCAACACAGGATATCAGACGTACTTCCATAGTCAGTTCAACAAAGTTGTCACTTATGAACCAGTCCCTGAGCTGTTCGAAGTCCTTAAGGAAAATCTTCGGAAGTTGGACAACGTCACATTTATCAACAAAGCAGTTGGTTCATACTGTGGTAATGTTACACTGTACGTTGACGTCAACAGATTATCTAACACGAGTCAGGTTGCACTCGTTGAAAGTCAAGAGATCGTTGCACCTATTGTGACAATTGATAGCGAACAGCACGAGAACGTCTCCTTCATTAAAGTAGATGTTGAAGGATTTGAGTTAGAAGTTCTCCAGGGTGCAGAACAGACTATCAAACGAGACAAGCCAACATGCATGGTAGAGATATACGAACCATGGTGCAAGCAGTTAGATGTTCCAGCCGAACAATACTTTGAGTTCTTTGAAAAGCTAGGATATGTTTCTTACTATTATAACAGAGAAGCAGTTACTCTTGTCAAATGTAACACAATCGAAGAGAGTGTGTATGCTGTAAAGAATCTCCATCATTTGCACGATGCTGACTTTTTGTTTATTCATAAGGATCGTTATGAGTCACTACTCAGTAAAACATAATTTTATCTTTATCCATGTACCTAAAACTGGCGGTGTCAGTATTTTAAGATACCTTGATAAAATAAAAGATCTTGTAAAGGTTCAGGACCTCAGAGACAAAGCTGGGCATGAAAGAACTGGGTGGGACGACAACCATTACACTTATGAAACAACAGTAGAATCAATTCCTGAGTATGGTTGGAATCCTTCTGTGTTTGGTGTAATTCGTAATCCGTTTGACAGAATGGTATCAATGTATACTCATCGTGTTCGTAAGAAGCATTACAA
>CALBDR010000012.1 GCA_937927525.1 uncultured Candidatus Melainabacteria bacterium | reverse complement strand
CGCAGAATTTCCAACTTGTTTACCAACTTTCTCAAAGCTATCAGCACTTGCCATGTGTTTCACACCCCTTTTAACCCATTTTCACTAAAATAAGTTAAGAGATGGTTATATCACTTATTTTTTTTACACATCTGGTATCTGAGCTCTAGTGAAATGTATTTCTGAATTTTTAAGTGAAATATCACCCTCTATATTTCCAGCTTCTGATCTTAAAGCCCCTAGAGCAGCACTAGTTTCATCCATATGAAAAGAATCAGCTATAACCCACATGGTTCCTCTCCTGTCACCTTCATCTTCAAATTGATTTAAAACATATTATCAGCTAATGAATCTATTAGTTTTCAAGAGAAGCTTAAACTACATTGAACCCTAGGAGTATAGATGCAATAATAAATATTCCAAAGGCAATCCATGTTAAATTATCTAATTTCTGATCAGCACTAGAACTTAAGCCTTTAAAATGGCTAGCTGTTCCACCGATAGACCCTAAACCTTCAGACTTAGGTTCATGAGCTAAAATGAAAAATCCAGTAGCTAAACCAGATAATATTTGAATTATAGTTACAAATCCAAGCATAGGAATAGCAATCATAGCATACTTTTATACAGCAGTAGCTTCAGATATTAAAGCACTTAAATCAGGCTCAGCCTGGATACTTTTCACTGGAAATCTTCGCTCTTGTTTTTTAATAAGACCAGCTAAGACTTTTGATGGTCCTAATTCTAATATTTCCTGGATACCTTCTTCATTATTTATTAATTTTTGAACAGTTTTAGTCCATTGGACTGCACCAGTCATTTGCTTTTTTAGAACTTCTTTTATTTCTTGAGCATAAGTATTAGCTTCAGCGGAGAAATTTTGAATTACCGGGCTTTTAGCATCATTAAAATTAATAGAATCAATCAACTCAGCAAATTTATCAGAAGCATTTTCCATGAGTGGTGAATGAAAAGCTCCACCTACAGTAAGTCTAATAACTTTAACTCTTAAAGAATTTTCACTTGCGTAAGCTTCTATCTTTTGATTAGCCTCTTCCACAGCATCAGATGAACCCGTGATTACAATCTGCTCAGGAGAGTTAAAGTTAGCAACCGATACTTTATCAATGCCATTTATAAGAATATTTAACTTCTCTTCACCTAAGCCTAAAACAGCTGTCATAGCTCCCTTCTCAGCTTTTGACATAAGGTCACCACGCTTGATAATTAATTTAAAAGTATCTTCTAGACTAAGAACCCCAGCTGCATACAATGCTGCAAATTCACCTAAACTATGTCCAGCAAAGTACTTAACATTAGTAAGAGTATTAGGCGACTTCTCTTTTAAAATCTCGAAAATCGCTATACTCATAGCTAAAATAGCTGGCTGAGTATAAGCTGTGTTCTGTAATAAATCCTCAGGACCATTAAAACAAGTCTCAGATATGCTTTGTTTAGCATTATCGCCGTGATAATCTAAAAATAATTTATCTACTAAACTGAAAATTTCTTTAGCTCTAGGAAAGCTCTGATATAAATCTTTAGCCATTCCTACGAATTGAGAACCCTGCCCTGGAAAAACGATTGCTTTAGTCATAGGTGTTATTATAACAATGAATATATAGTAAACCTCATAAGTTTCCAAACAAAAAGGTAATAAAAACCGATAAGCAAGCTTCATATTACACTTTTTATCTGGAAGAATCAAAGGTTCGATAATACTAATTGGAAGCCTAATAATTACAAACTCTAATTTTTTGAGTATCGACTAGCAGCTCTTTAGAACTGCATGATAAAATAACGATCTTAAATTAGAGTTTGTAATTATTAGGATTTATTTAATTGCTTGAACTTTTGAGGTTTAATATAGTTTGGCTGTAAAAGAATTAGATCTAAGAGGTACTCCATGTCCGATAAATTTCGTAAGAATTAAAATCGCCTTAGACGATGCTGAACCAGGAACTTTAATAGAAGCTATTATCGATGATGGAGAAGCTTATGATAGTGTCCCTAAAAGTGTTCAAGAAGAAGGACATAATATTATTTCATTAAAATCTCTGGATGATAATTCCTGGAAGATTCTTATAGAAAGAAGTTAAGCTTTCTTAACCTTTATCAAAGATACAAATCCTCATTCTTTATATCTTTAGAGATAGAAATTTAGGAAAGTATTATGGGAATCGAAGTAACCCCTAAAGCAGTAGGCACAGTTTTAGAAGAAGTAACTCCAAATGATACCGAGACTGGTAAAAAGATAAAAGACGCCCCTGATACCAGTAAAATCCCCAATACAGATAGTAACGTTAATGTAGTAACAGAAAGCGAAGCTGATACTTATTTAAAAAGTTCTGATGTTTTAGAAAACACGAGTAAACCTTTAGATACTAAACAGCAAGAAGCTGTATGGAATGGTATTAAGATAGAAGCTGGTGTAGAAAAAGAAAAAGCACTTGCAAAAGATTTAAAAGATAACCCAACATCAGGAGATGGGAAAACTTATAAGGATAAGAAAGACCAAGAAATTAAAGGTTTTAGAGCAGATACTAGCTCAGATAAAAATGGAAAAGTCGTTGATCCAAGTGGCAGACTAAAAGAAATTGATAAATCAAGGGGCAAAATCCACGCTCAAATTAGAGAGCTCAAATCAAAAGATAAGTTAACCACTGAAGAGAAAAAGACCTTAGCACTTTTAAATGATCAAAGAGATAAAGCAGATTCTATCAGTAAAACAATTGTTACCACGAATGGTGCTAGCACTCGTATTAATAATGCTTCTGCCATCTATGAAATAGGTAGAGGTAAAAAACAAGATTTAGGTAAAAATTACCAAGACATCCCTGGCTACACAGATACAGAAGCTGCATATGAAGCTTATAAAGCTCAATATAAGTCATCAACAGGAAAAGATTTCGAACTAAAAGATAATCAAAGTTTAGTCATGTATAGAAGAGGAGATATTCTAGCTTACAGATTAATTCAATCAGATTTAATAGATGATACTAATGGT
>CALBDR010000011.1 GCA_937927525.1 uncultured Candidatus Melainabacteria bacterium | reverse complement strand
GTATTCTCTTTATCGAATTTCTTTAAAACCATGGCTCCTACTAAAGAACTACTTACCCCTCCACTGTAACAAACGATATGCTTCGGCATCATCACCCCACAAAATAATGGTTACGTGTCTCTTCTTTGATCTTTAAATAGTCTAGGAAATCCTTAATCGCCATCCATTCACTACTTGTACAGGTTCTCTTCTGCCTATACTCTCTTGCTAATTCTTCTAAGTTCATTCTATACCTCCTAAGTAATATGAAAATCTATATCCTTGTACTTATGTAATAACCACTTGTATTTGATTCTGAAGTCAGGTTGCTTGGCAGTGATTGTACTCTTCGTATCCTCCACTATGACTCGTCCAGTTGCTACCTCTGTGTACCTGAAGTCAGCAATGTACTTGATTCCAGGCACAGTTTTAGGCTCACCCTTCTTTGTCAGGCCATACCGAGGGTCTTTAAAGGACTCCATCAAGACAAACTCAGGCTGGCATTCCAAGTCTTTGATAAGCCCTTCTTCTTCTGCCATCTTTAGTTTGCGATACCTGTCTGCCTCTTTCTTAGAGTCAAACTTAATCCCGTCATACTCTATTTTGGTGTTCTTAAACTTTAATCGGGACTTCCCGTTTTGTTTTAGCTTTTGCCACTTAATCACAGAATTTTCCCCTCTTTGGTGCAGGGCACGAATCTTCCATGATAGTCACTCCAGGTGATGAACTTCCCAGGTCTATACTTATCTTCAATCACTTGATACTCTGAAAAAAATTCTTTTACGTTCATATTCCCAACTTTTGTCATGGTTACTCCTATATATAATTTGGGGTAACATCTATGGTAAACCGTATTCATTCTTCGGGAAAACAATTTTCTTGATGTTGTCTTGTCCTGACATCCTGCATTTGTCGCTACAGTATTTCTTGTTGAAGTGGGGCTTATTGCAGTAAAAGCAACGCTTTGCCCTGCCTAATGCTTTCTTATCTTTCACTGACAGATAGTCATGATCCTTTTGTGCTTTATTCATTATATATTTTGCAGTGATGTGCCACTCTTCCTTTGAAAGTTCAGAGCGTAGATCGCTGATCTCTTTTAAAAATCTAAGCCTATCTTCAGCTGGATGATCCGCTACGTTAATGTGTATGTAAGTCTTGTTGTTGCCAGACATTGTTCCGTACTTCATAGCTACATAATATTCCTGTTCTGCTTCTTCTACGCCCACATGAATAACTCGATCTTCGATGGCCTTTATCTTCTGGACTTCCACCTGCTCAACTGGAGTAAAATATTTCAGGATTTTGTAGTTCTTAACTTTCTTCTTACCTTCATTCTTGGTTCTTTTATTCATCTTTCTCACGCCCACCATCTTCTTTCTTCTCCAGATGGGTAGGCACTCTGGGCACTTAGTGTGTGAAAGCCCCTGTCTCATGAAGATGTTCTGGCAGTCATCACTGAGGCACATTTGATAACCTGCTGGCAGTGGCCCGTAGTTATAATCTTGTTGATTTAAAAAAACGACTTCGACTTCTTCCACTTTATTCTTCCTTTAAAGCTTCCCATGACACTGGGAAATGATCTTTAATGATAGGCTCCAGTTGCTTTGCCAACTCTTGAATCTCGTATTGGGCATGTTCATCAACTCTCAGCCCATATATTCTAGCAAATGCTGCGAGTGATCCTGTCTCGTACCATGATGTGTACATAGATTGAGGTAGGACAGCTCTGGCTTGCTGTGGGGCGACACCCATTCTGAGTAAACTCTCGTATGTTTCTTTGCAGACTTTAAGTGCATGATGATATTGCTTATCTGCATGATCTTGCGTATGCCTACTTAAACAGTCTCCTGCTCCCTGCTTTAGAGACTTATCTGGCCTACCCATCCAATCCTCTGGAATCCAGAACTCTGGTTCGTCATCGACATACCTTCTGCTTACCTCATTCCTGCTTAGTCCAATAGTGGATTTAAACCACTGTCTCGCAATGAAGATCGGTGCTGTAATCCTTACACAAATTTGAGGATGTGAGAAAGGTGTCCAGTGCTTGTGCTTTGCAAGATAAGAGATCAACTTTTCATCTTTCTTGTCCAGGTTTTCTTTCTGTTTGTTGAAGCTAACCCTTGCTGAATTAACTACTCTTAGATCATCTCCCATATGATCTACATATTCTATTTTCATTTCTTCAGTCCTTGCCAATCCAAAACAGATTTAAATTCAGGTTTATTTTCTTCATATGTCCATTTATGCCAAGCTGATGCAACCCTCCTCTGCTCCTCAACGCTCAAATCCTCTGCAACAATTGGACGCGTGACAGTTCCCATTCCATCGCATATTTTGCAAAGTTCGAAGTCGGTTATTTTGT
Organism: uncultured Candidatus Melainabacteria bacterium; assembly: GCA_937927525.1. GTDB lineage: Bacteria > Cyanobacteriota > Vampirovibrionia > LMEP-6097 > LMEP-6097 > DT-14. The sequence goes on along the minus strand of CALBDR010000011.1, from coordinate 646 downwards.
TTTCAACTTTTACAAATCCTTTTCCTTTACAATGATTACAGTCTGAAGTAAGTTTCACCTCTCCCCCTTCGCTTTTTCTTCGATCCATTTTTCAAAGTCCTGACCGCATGAGTAACAAATGTATTCAATGTATAGTCCATGATCTATTTTCACTTGCTTTCTTCCGCATTCTTCGCAAATTATTTCACTCACTCGATAACCTCCCTCATCCTCTGCAAAATGCTTGTCATAATTGATTCATCTGGATATTTTTCTCGATTGTCTTTTTCTGCTTCATTCAACAACGCTCTCAACTTATCGAGTACATCTTTTTCAACTGTTTCCGTTTTGGAAATAGTTGATTCAAGCACCAGCTTTTGTGGGCTGTTTTCGAAAGTGACTTGTGGGAAAAGTTTTTCATCTATTCTCAAATAAATCTCGTCCTCATCAGTGCTTGTAAATGTCTCGCAATATTGCTCTTCTGGCTTTTCTATATAGACGTAAAGTCTACCCCCTCTTTTATCTCTCGCCACCCAAAGACAATCCTGCTCCTCATTTGTTTCCGTTTTGGAAATAACTTCCTGAGACAAATCGGTTGCTGTTTTTGTCTCAAGTTCTTTCAGTCTCTTTTCGAGAGCTTCAATTCTCTCTAAACACTGTGTTACTA
>CALBDR010000010.1 GCA_937927525.1 uncultured Candidatus Melainabacteria bacterium | reverse complement strand
GTAACCCATGAACAGCTTTTCCCAACTACTCCTATAAATAATCTTAGTTGGGTCACCTTTGTATTTACTGTAGTTTTTTGGTTTAAAGAAACCCTTTTTAGCAGGCATACAAATATTTAGTAGGATAAGAGATGGTATTTAATCCCACCGGTGGAAGTATAACCAATAACACATTAAATGCTCTAAATCAAGGTGCTAGTTTGGTTCGGACAGGCTCTGGCAATATTGTTCGGACCTCTTCAGGAGGCGTTGTTAGAACCAGAACAGCGGCTGAAATAAGAGAGGCTCAAGCAAGTTCGCAAAACTTTTCTTCCGGTTCTTCTAAAAAGAGGAATAAGAAGTCAAAGAGAAGAGCTCCAGCAGTAATCGATGCCCGACCTAAAAAGAAGAATCAAAGCAGTCAGCAAGGCACGGCTGAAGGTGACAATATTCTTGTAATTCAGGAGATTGGTTCTAGAGATCAAGATGATAAATCTAGATCTGCTACTGAGTATCTCTCGAGATTAAACAAGCAGAGGTCTAATCTTGCAAGAAGTACATCTGTAAAAGCTCCTGTTAGCCCCATGTCCTTTCAGCAGTCTGTACAATCGCAACTGTCGTCCGGAGCTATGAGGTTAGACGATCCTTCTCTCAGCGGAACTGGGTTTGGAGCTTCGTCAAGAGGAGGAGGTTCTGCAGGAGGAGCATCGTCTGTAGCTAGAACATCTGCTGTACTTGGATTGCCCACTCCAGATAATCTTCAGGAGGCTATGAGACTTTCCTACGAGAATAAAAATTCTTCTATGTCTGCAATGCTTCAGGAAGCAGTAGGTAAAGCAGTAAATGCTGGATTTGCTGCTCTGCAACCAGGAATGAATGATACACAAAGAACTGAAGCATTTCGGAATATAGGTACTAGTATAAGTGAGAAGCTGGAAGGTATTAGACAAACATATTCCAAACCAGGAGCACTGCAGAACGTAGTAGAAGCACTACTCAATCAATCAGGAATGGGTACAGGAGCCAGGGTAGCTTTTAATAATACTATGGTACAGCAGTTCTCTGGTGTTGCTCCTAGGTCGTTTACTTTTACATGGAAGCTCTATGCTGAGGATCCTGGACAATCTGCAAACATTTACAATATTATTCAAATCTTAAAGGAAGCAAGTCATCCAGAGCTTATCGATCCACTTTTTAATATCATTAGATATCCTGCTATCCTGAAAAAGTTTGAAATAAGATCACCTAGTGGATTCATTATTTTTCCAATTTTTCCTAGTGTTATTACGGATCTTGTAGTAGACTATTCAGCATCCGGAGCTCCTTACTTCTTTAAGAATGGTATGCCTGCTTCTATTGCATTAACAATGTCTATCACCGAGGTTACCTCCAGAACTAGAAATGACTTCAGCGGTGGCACGGGGCAAGTAGCTTAAGGTAAAAAGATATGTCAAGAGGTTTATTTAAAAACTTACCTATTATTAAGTATAACAATCGTCTTGCAAGAAACTTAATGGTTTCTTCAAGAATCGTCAGAGATGTATTTAATAACCCTATCGCATTTGCTAAGTATACTGTCGAGGATGGTGAGACGCCAGAAGAAGTAGCAGACAACTTCTATGGCAGTGTATTCTACTCCTGGCTGGTTCTTCTCTCTAACAAAATAGTAGACGTTCATAACGAGTGGCCAAAAACTTACAAACAATTTACAGATTATCTGATTCAGAAGTATGGTTCTGTACCTGCCTCCAAAGAACAAATTCTTCATTATACTAATCCAAAGTATGGATTTACTATCAATGCTGCTACTCAGAGCAGATATGCAAATTCAGACTTTGTAGATGCGACTATCAAGGTAGATAGAACTGGATGGACTCCAGTAACAGCTTTTGAGTATGAAGAAGAAAGAAATGACAATTTAAGAAATATTCAGCTTATTGATCCTTCTTTAGTAGATCAGGTGCAAGAAGAAGTAGAAAGATTATTTAATGGCTAGACATCTTCTTCCTCTAAGAGGAACTAAAAAACCTTCTGTGGAGATAGTTCCGCTTACAGGCGGAAGAGGATTAGACGTGTCTCCGTTTCTAGTATACTTCATGACATATTCGTCATTGGACAGTCCGTTCATGGCTGCGCAGATTGTTATATCAAACGAGAACAACATTATGTCCGGATTAAATGTTGACGGTGACTGGGCAGTAGTTATTTCAGGAACTGCTGGTAACGGAAAAACCATATCTGGTAAATTCCATATCAACTCGTTTAAAGGTGTACCTCAGAACAATAATAAGTCCGAGGCTGTTGAGATGCAATGCATCGCTATGGAACACATCCACGACGACTCCCAAAGAATTAATGTATATGATTACTGGTATAACAAGCAGACAATAAGCAGCTTGGTAAAAAATGTAGTGGCTAAGGATTATCTTGGAATACAACAAGTAAAAGGCAATGTATCTACTACTCCTGCTGTTAACATCAACATTCCCAAAATGCACCCTACTGAAGCAATAGCATTTTTGCTTGAGCGAGGAGTGATGAGCGGTACTAAAAGTGTATTTTCATTCTACCAGAAGTTTGATGATTCTGGAGCAATGAATTTTTATTTGGATGAGTTATCTACTTTGGCTAAAAAAGGACCAAAATGGAAATTTATCAAGCATGAAGGATCTTATGGAGTAAGTGATGCTCACTTGTTAGACCTGGATTATATTAACGGTGGACGACAGAGCAAGATTATGAATTTTGAATCTGGTTCAGTTTTCAATGCTCGAGACATTGTTAACATGGGATATGCATCCAGATCAGTAATTCGTATGGATACTATCAAAAAAAGATATGTATCTTTTGATGACGAATCACAACACACTGCAATGAACAACAAGCAAATGCCAAAGGTTGTCAGCATAGCAAATCAAAATAAAACTCCTTTGTTCAATAGGTTGATGTATGATGTTATTCCATATGATCCGACATATATCGAAGATCCTAAATTAGAAACGTGTTACTTAACATCTAAGCCTGTTGCTGCAGGACTTTTAGGTAAAAGAATTACTCTTTTAACATATGGCTGTCCTGATGTAAACACTGGAGATGTAGTGCAGCTGGCTCTTCCTGAATACAATTCGTCAGAAAATAGACCTATAGATAAGGCCTATTCAATGAATTATTTGGTATACGCAGTACAGCACAGCCAAGACGGAAATGGTGATTTTATGTCTAAATATGAATTGGTTAGTGATGGTGAAGGCAGTCCTTCTGGAGGGCCAGTACCTGTTGAAGGTAGTTTAGAGGCTGCAGAAGGAACAGTATAATGGCTACTAACAAAATAGGTGGCTTGAATGGATTTCAATCTGATTTTTATGGCAATGATTTTACTTGGTTTATAGCATTTGTCGAAGAAGTTCATGAAGCTGAGATACCGTATGATAAGTTAAATAGAGTTAAAATAAGAATATGGGGTCTTCATGATTTTAATGCTCCGCTTTCAACTCTTCCGTTGGCTACAATCATGATGCCTACAACTGTCGGTGGGGTTCACGACAACAGTGCTATTTTTGGTTTAGAGAAGGGAGCTCAGGTAGTAGGATTTTGGTTGGACAAACATAAACAGCATCCTGTAATTATTGGATCTCTACTTGGTATATCGCCACCTCGTCAAAAAAGTTCTAGTGATGTTTCTTCTGCAGTTTCGTTTGCGCAAGCTACTACTGAAGGCGATGATACTACATTTGCTGAACTTCCTGCACAAGATGCAGACGAATTCTTAGCTTAGAGTTAATTAGGAAAAAAAATGAAGGCAGAATCTTTCAACTTTGATATTGGTGTAAAGAACTACAAAAAGAATAGATTGATAGTAGATAAGATTCATCTTACTAATGAAATAAGATATACTATTGAGACTACTGATAAGCCCGACTTTTCTATAAGTTTAGTTTCCTACGTCAACAATCTTGATAACAGATTTACTTTACCTAATATACTAAGAGACTTGAGTGTTAATGACTTGAGCAATTCATTTAACTTCTTTATTAACCAAAATGGCAATATGCTTACAGACGTTGAGATGAAAGATGATACTTTACTGAAGAGTGGTGGTAACAGAACTAATGTGGTAATTTGTTTAGACGGAACAAAAATAAACTCTGACAACACTGGATCGTTTTCTCGGCTTTATAATTATAGCCAACTGTCAACTTTAGAGCAAGTATTAGAAACATTCTACTATGAGTCTAGGAACACAGTTTTTGAAAATTTAGATGTGTCTAACCGACTAACTAAAATTACTAATGTTGGATTCAATATAAGCGACTACGTAGAAGGATTGGATATCTAATGGCTGTATTAACACCTCCAGTACCTCTGACTGGACCAGGAAAAGATCTTCCGAAGGAATGTGCAGCAGATGCACCTCATAAGATGGTTCCTCCACCTAGGTATCCTAAAATGCCAGAATGTACATATCCATACAATAAGGTTGAGAAATGGCTAGACGGGTCTATTACAGAGCATAACACAACTTCAGGAAGTGAATATACTAATTTCCAAACAGGAGATTTGTCGTGCCGTATAACTATGTTCCAAGGTGGCCATGCAGAGATAAGACAAGAAGGACCTACGTTCTACCATTCTATAGTGCCTAGTAAAAAGAAAAAGTCAGCACCTAAATCTGGTTATGTAAATGAATTCGATACTCAGTTTTCTGATTCGTTCAAAACGTTACACCACACAGTAGTTAAGAGTGGAGCAATCGTAACTGAAAGCAAAGCTGCTATTCACAAAAACATACTGTTTAGAATTACAAACAATGTTACTAGATTTATATCTAATGCAAAAATAAATTTTACTACTAAGATTATGGAGATAGCAGTCAAAAGTCTATTGATTGATGGTGAGGTG
>CALBDR010000009.1 GCA_937927525.1 uncultured Candidatus Melainabacteria bacterium | reverse complement strand
AAAGGGCTTAGCTGCTTATGAAGGTAATGAGTTACAGTCTATGCTTAGCGACAAAATAGCTAAAGTATCAGAAATTTTATTAAAAGAAGGTGATATAGTAGCTGGCGGTTCGCCTGCTATTAATAGCAATACGGGTTTAGTTAATATTCCTGCTGGAGCTATTTACGTAAACAAAGATATTAGAGAGTTTGGCGATCAATCTTTTACTATTCCTACAGATAGGGTAGTTGAATTAGGTTGTTATTTAAAACAAGAAGTTATCACTGCTAGTGAAGACACTGACTTATTAGATCCTTCTGGTTCTATACAAGCAGGTGTAACTTACCAAACTTCTGGCTTAGAAACTTCTCAAAGATTTAAAGAAACTGTTACTTGGGGCTATAAAGATGATCAAGGGGGATCTGGACCTTCAGGAGTTACTGGTATCTTCTATAAGTCGTTTGTAGTAGAGAATGGTGTCCTTATCCTTAATGGTGAAGCTCCTATCTTAGACTCAGTAAACAGAGTAGTAGCTAACTACGATAGAAGTATAAATAGAGAAGGTTATATTGTAAACGGTTATAATGTAGGTTTTGACGTTGAGGACGATGGACTTTATATTTATTCTGTAGCCTCTGGAGAAGCTAGAGTAAACGGTATTCCTGTTAGAAGAAAATCTAATGACAGAGTAGAATATGCTATCGACCCTGACACTAAATCTGTAACTAGTGATCCTTTTACTATCACTGTAGAAACTTTAACCTACACAGCTACTTTAACTAAAGGTGCTGCTGACTCTATAGAGGCTTTAGGCAGACCTGACGTTACTGCTATTACTAACGTAACTGACGGCACTACTACTTACACAAGTGGTGTAGATTATCAATTAACTGGTAATAGTATAGATTGGTCTTTAGGCGGAGCTGAACCTAGCGTAGGTGCAGAATACACAGTAACCTTTGAATTTACAGGTGCTGAGGTAACTGTAGATAAAGGTCCTATCGACACTATAACAGACATCGTAGCTCCTTTAGAAATAGAAGAAAACGTAACTAGAGGTGCAGTAGCAGATACCTCAGATACTTTGGCTAATACGCCAGTAGTAACAGTAATTTCAGTAACTCAAAACGCTGGGGCTACTGTCTATACAGAGGGTGTGGATTTTACAGTAGACGGCAGCGACATTAACTGGGCTTTAGGCGGAGCTGAACCTAGTCCTCTAAGCACATATCAAGTAGTCTATAGATACAATAAATCCATCACAGAAGATTCAGGATCTATTAATAATAGAACATTTACTATCACTAACCAAGGAGCTGATGGCGATTTAGCAGACAGCACTGTAGTAAACGTTGACTACGATTTCAGACTTCCTAGAATAGATATTATTCAATTAACCGAAAGAGGAACTTTAGAAAGAAAGAAAGGCGTACCTTTAGAAAAGAACCCTAACTTGCCTCAAGTAGATAGTAACGCTATTGCTTTAGCTTCTATTCAGTATGACTGGATTTCTACTCCTTTAATTCAAAATGTAGGTAACAGAGCTGTAAGCCAAAAAGAATTAAATAAAAGAAAGCAAAACGAGCAGTATTTATTTGATGCTTTATCTGAGCTTAAACTAGAAATAGAGTCTATTAAAGACGGAGCTACTAGCTTAGGTGGATTTATTGATACATTTGAAACTAATGTTAAACAAGACTCAGGTAAAACTAACAACGCTAGACTAGTAGACAAAACCTTAACTCACAACGTAGCAGTAGACTTCAGTCATTTAGATAACGCTAATAACGAGCAGTTCCATAGTTTAGACTATACACATGAAGTTATAGCTTCTCAGACTAGCTCAAGTGGTGCTATTAAGATTAATCCGTTTGCAACTTTCACGCCACCTAAACCAATCATAGCAGATATTAGATTAGATCCTAGAGTATCTGAGTTTATCGAAGAAACGATAACTAATGCTATAAATACAAAAGCAGATTCTTGGGTTCCTAGAGATGTTCCACCTAGAATTACTAACCCTCCGTCTTCTGGAGGAGGTAGTTCTGCACCTGTTGACGAAGTAGATGTTCAACCTGAAACTCCGCCAGTTCAAGAGAGAATGACTTTCGCTGAAACTAAAGCTCTCGTACTAAACGCTAAAGGTAAAAATAAACTAAACCCTCAAGGCAAGAGACAGTTAGTTAAATTACAGGCTAAGATCAATTCTGGCGAGACTGTTACTAAAGCTACTATAGGTAAGCACGTAATAGACTTGAGTACAGGACAGGTATTAAGAAAGAAAAAATAGAGGTATATAAATGAGTTTCACACCAGACGGACAAGGAAATATAGACACAACGATAGATATACCAGACGACTTATTAGTAGCTGGTATCCATGAAATAGAATTTGAAACTAGTGACAGTGAAAAATTACTAGCCTACTACGCAAATAAACCTAATCTATCTTTAGAAGAGAAAAGACAGATAGCTTCAACAGCAGGTACAGATGAATTTGTTTCTGTAGCTCAAACTGTCACTTTAGAGACTGCTAGAGACATCACAGGGGTTAGATTAGATATCAATACTAATGGAGACACTGGAGACTTTATAGTTCAACTGAGAGGCGTAGAGAACGGTGAACCAAACCAAACTGTTTACTCAGAGTCTAGAAAAACTGCTGCTAGTATTAATCCTTACGGAACATTTGACGAATTTGTTTTTGACCCTGTAGTTCCTGCTTTACCTAATAAAGAGTATGCTATTTGTTTACTCACTCCTAATATCAACTCTACTGTAGCTGTAGCTACTTTAGGTGGAACTGACGTAGACACTGGAAATATTATAGCTTCTCAGCCCGCTACAGGTGTTCTTTACACCTCTAGTAACGGCAAAGCCTATACTGTAGAACAAAACAAAGATTTAAAATACGAATTGTTAGTAGCTAATTACACTAGTACAACTAAGGTAGTGAACCTTGGTACTAAGAATGTTAGTAATGTTACAGACTTGATGTTACTTTCTGACGTTGAATTACCTGATAAAGATACTAGTATTACTTACCAAGTTACAACTCCAAATGGGGTAGTAACTGTAGATAGGGATAAGCC
>CALBDR010000008.1 GCA_937927525.1 uncultured Candidatus Melainabacteria bacterium | reverse complement strand
CAGTACTTCCTTGTTTACGCAGAACTGCTTCATCTTTTTCATTCGAATCAATAATAGTTCCAGCTTTTAAAGAACCACATCCGTATAGCAAACCATAAAGTAAACGCTTTGAAATATCCCTGGTAGCTACACCAAACATCTCCTGGTTGTAAGTATGGATATCAACTTCAGGATCAACGACAAGCTTTGCATATGCACCATCATCCCACTTAGCTAGATACCCTGCAAGACACCTAAGCTCTAACGCTTTTGCATCAACGCCAATAAGAGTCCAGTCATCAGGAGCATGGAAGAGCGCACGACATTCTTTACCGTAGGGTGAGTATACCGCTGGTACCTGTGCCATGTTCGGGTTCCGATGGCTGCACCTTCCTGTAATACAACCGTTGGTAACAACATCACCGTGCATAACAGAGTCAGCAGAAACGAGTTTGATCCAGGCATTTTTACCCTCCTGTAATTGGCCTAGTCTCTTCTTGATTAGCATATATTCTGCCAATGGTTTTGCTTCTGGATACGGAAGCTTTTCAAGGACATCATCATCAAGGATTGGATTACCTTTCTCTGTTGTTTTATCAGGTGTCCAGTTGTATTTAGCTTTGAGTCGTTCAACAATCTGCTGCCTGGAGCCAGGATTAAATTCTTCTTGCCTTACCTTACGGAATGGTACGCCCTTCACATAGCCACGGTTCTTGTTGTTAACCTTTGGCACGAACCATTCTTCATGCTCAATAGGTGGAAAGACTTGCTTAAGTTCTGTCTCTAGTTCTTGCTTACGTTGTTGCAATTGATCAATCAACTCTAGTGCTTTGTCCGTATCAAATGGAAAGCCAGAGCGTATTTGTTTTTCAATAGCAATAGCAAAGTCATGCTCAAGCTTTAAGGCAGACTCCGCTGTATTCTGTTCAACAATTAAATGATATAACTTTGTTGTTACCGATACATCCTGAATACAATACTCAAGCATTTCATTTGAGTATTCACTGAAGTCTTTAAACTCAATCTTGTTATCAGCTAAGCGATAACCCCATGCTTTCAATGAAGCACTACCTCTTAATCCTTTTGGCACAGCATCATATTGATTCTCGTCACACTCATAGAGTTTTTCTTTGGGCCAGATAAGCCTGGTGCAAATGAGCGTATCAATGATGTGTGCTTTGCAGTCAAATGAATGCAGCTTTTGCAGAACAGCAAGATCGTAGTTGATGATATTGTGTCCTATCAAAGCATCAGCGGTAGCCAAATGCTTAAGAGCAGCATCAATGCGATCAGGCCCGTAAGTAAAAGTTTGTTTTCTATTGATGTCATAGATGACAATGCAGAAAACTTTAGTGACTTCATCATACAAACCATCTGATTCCAGGTCAAAGACCAGAAAACGATCCTGTTCGGTGCCTGGCTTCTTCTTGAATTTCGATGTTTTGACAGGCAAGCTCGGGGTCATTTTCATTGATCCAACGAAGGATTTGCATTGCTCCAGACTTATGTGGTGTACTGAAAGTCTTGGATAGATCTGCTTCTGATCTTACTTCAACCAGCTCAAATTTTTTGTCTTCAACATTGGTTGAAACACAAAAGAATTTGTCATCAATCTTGGTGCACAATACGTAAGACATGATGTAAAAGAAGGACAGATCAATGATAGTCTGCCCTTCTGAAAAAGCAAGTAAGTCAGCAAATGAATTTATTTGTACCCAGTCCAAGTCCCAGCTTTCTTGCGTTGAGACAATGCTTTACTTGCATCAGTACCTTTGCGCTGTACCCCGTGGAGCAGCAGAGCAAACGGCTTGTCACCAAAACAATGGCTATCGTCATGATCAATTGAGAGACCACGGTCAGCAGCTTCTTGCTCTGTATAAACCACATACGCAATACGCTTGAACTTATCTTTGTTTGGTTCGATCAAGTGGTCAAGCTTGCCACCAGCAGAAGCAGTGAGATAGAAATTGTCAGGTACCTCATCATAATAGTCAAGCCACAGTTGGAGTTCTTTAGTGTAGGCATACAATTTCATGTCGGGAAATGATCTTGCAACCTGGAGCCAAGCCAAGAAATATTGCGGGCACCAGAAGTCACCAGACTCATGGATGCGTACAAGATCTAGCTTTGGTGCAGAAGCAAGAGATAATTTAATAAGCAATGTCATGCTTGCAACAGGATCATGTCCTGTATACATTGCGCTCTTCAGAGCACACCAGTTACTCCAACGAGAATCACGTACGGCAGGACGAGTCTCTGCCATAGCAGCAAAGCATCTGTACTCAGGGTTGATGCTACTGAGTAGATCAGGTCTGTCAATGATCTTGCCTGTGATCCTATTGGCAAATGTTTTGCATACACCTGCTTGTCTACATGTGTAGCCTGCAGGCAACGAAAAGATAAGACGCTTAGAAAGTTTAGCGTTACCTTTGGAGAAAGAAAGAAGTTGCATTGGAATGAAGTGAATGGACAAGCCTGGGACTTACACTATAAAGATGCCCAGTGTATCATGC
>CALBDR010000007.1 GCA_937927525.1 uncultured Candidatus Melainabacteria bacterium | reverse complement strand
GTCAACACACCACTCAAGTCAGATTTATTGGTCCGATTTTTCAAGTCCACTATAAATATTGCTTTAAATAAATTTCCAACTTCAAAGGCAGATGATATTTTTAATCCAAATTCAATAATCTAGGAATTCTATCAAAAGAAAGCTTATCTGCTTTCTTAACTCTATTCTTAACTTCTTCTTGAAGCATTTCAACTCTAGAATCAATTCTCTTAGTCATTTCTTGCTTACTTATAGGTTTAATATTTGGACGTTGTTTTTGCTGTTGCTGTTTTTTAGCTTTAGTTCTCTCATTATTTTCGACTACTTTACTAAGCTTGTAGTTTGGATAGAACTTAGATCCGATTTCTTGTTCATCGTAACCTAATAAATCATCGATTTTGTTAAGTTTATCTGCTTCATCAATTTGCATTTGCTGACCGAATAAGATATCAGCCGCCTCTTCTTTGAAAATTTCTTCATTGTGGTCCATGGCAGTACTCATAACTGTATGACCCTCTTTTATTTTTTGAACTTGTCTTAAAATATCTCTTTGATCGATTTGCAGAATTTTAACGTTTTGCTCATTCTCTTTAGAAGTACTTTTCAAGCGAATTACTTCTTTTTCTAAACGTTGGATAACAGTTAACTGTTGGTTTAAGATATCTCTTATTTCAATAACCTGATTTCCAATTAATTTGATGGTATCTAAAGCTCTTTTGCTGGTTGATGGGTTATTCATTTCTTTTGCCTTCTTTATCATCTTCTTCCTGATTAAGCTGTTTTATGCAAACTTAGCTCTTATAGTTTATATATTTGAAATTAGAGGAGATATTTAACTCAACTTTCTAGACTAGAGTTTTTAATTCAAGAGGGCTAAATGATCTAAAATTGCTACAATTTCTTATATGTCCAATTTTGAGTTAAATAATGACCTTAAGAGTTCTGATCCAGAAGTTTATGAATTAATCGCTAAAGAAGCGAAAAGACAAGAAGAAAATATCGAGTTAATTGCTAGTGAAAATTTTACTAGTAAGGCTGTAATGGAAGTTATGGGTTCTTGTTTAACTAATAAGTATGCTGAGGGTTACCCAGGTAAGAGGTATTATAACGGTTGTGAGTTTCATGATGAATTAGAAACTATTGCTATAGAAAGAGCTAAGAAGCTTTTTGGTTCTAAATTCGCTAATGTTCAGCCTCATTCTGGTGCTAACGCTAATATCGCTGCTTTTATGGCGATGATGCAGCCAGGAGATACATTTTTAGGAATGAGTTTGAAAGAAGGTGGTCACTTAACTCATGGTTCACCAGTTAACTTTTCAGGAAAATTCTACAAAGTAGCTGATTATGGAGTTGATGATGAAGGTTTATTAGATTATGACGAAATTGCTCGTATTGCTGCTGAAACTAAGCCTAAAGTAGTGATTGCCGGTGCTTCTGCTTATCCTAGAGCTATTGATTTTAAGAGATTTAGAGAAATTGCTGATAGCGTAGACGCCTTTTTAATGGTTGATATGGCTCATATTGCAGGTTTAGTAGCTGCTGGAGTTCATGAAAGTCCTGTGGGGATCGCAGATGTCGTGACTACTACCACCCATAAGACACTGGCAGGTCCTAGAGGTGGTTTAATCTTAACTGATAGTGAAGAGCTTATTAAAAAGATTAATTCTGCTGTATTTCCTGGATCTCAAGGTGGTCCTTTAATGCATACTATCGCAGCAAAAGGTGTGTGCTTTGCTGAAGCAATGACTGATGACTTTAAAGCTTACCAGCAGCAAGTTGTTAAAAACACTAAAGCTTTAGCTGATTCTTTAACAGCAGGTGGTATCGATTTAGTTAGCAATGGTAGTGACAATCATTTAGTATTACTTAACCTTGTTAAAGAAGGTATTACAGGTAAAGATGTCGCTAACCTTCTAGATAAATACAAAATTACAGTGAATAAAAATGGTGTACCTAAGGACCCGCAGAGCCCATTTGTTACTAGTGGAATCAGAATTGGTACTCCTGCTATGACTAGAAGAGGATTTAAAGAGAAAGATTTTGAAATATTAGGGAATATAATATCTAAGTTCATTAAATCTATGGCAGCTAACGATTTATCGCTTGATTCAGAGACTGAAAACTATGTTAAAGCAGAAGTAGCTGGTTTAACTAAATCACTGGATTATTATAAAGAGCCAATATATTCATAATATATTAAGTATTAGCTCACGAATCTAGCAAAAAATAACTTTGCTAAATTCGATATATAGGCTATTATGGTAAAACAAGCCTGTTAGACCTTGTGAAAAGGGAATTTTATTTTGTTTGAAGAAAAGTTAAGAATCAAAGGAGCTAAGTCTTTAGGAGGAGAAGTCAAAATCTCTGGAGCGAAAAATGCTGTGTTAAAAGAAATGGCAGCGGCTTTAATTTTACCTAAAGGCAAGTCTATTTTAAGAAATGTTCCTGATTTATCAGATGTTAACTCTATGATTGAGATCATGTCTCTTTTAGGAGCTGATGTGAACTATACAGGTTCAGTTTTAGAAATAGATAGCACTGACTTATCGAGTGATTTAGTTCCTATTGAACTTGCTAGAAAACTAAGGGCTAGTTTTGTTTGTTTAGGAGCACTTGTTGCTAGATTCAAAAAAGCTCAAGTAGCACTTCCCGGTGGCTGTGACTTAGGAGCTAGGAAAGTTGACTTACACTTAAAAGGTTTAAGAGCTTTAGGTGTAACTATTAAAGAAGAGCAAGGTTACATTTTTGCTGAAGCTGAAAAGCTTATAGGAACTAAGATTTATTTGGATCTTCCTAGTAATGGAGCTACTGAAAACATTATGCTCGCTGCTTGTTTAGCTGAAGGTGAAACTATTATTGAAAATGCAGCTAGAGATCCAGAGATAGTTGATTTAGCTAACTTCTTAAATGCTATTGGTTGTAAAGTTAAGGGTGCTGGCTCTAGCAATATCCAAATCCGAGGAGTTAGTTTAGAAGATTTACACGAAGCCGATTTTGATTGTCTTCCAGATAGGATTGAGGCAGCGACCTACCTTATTGCAGCAGCTATGACTAAAGGGAAAGTTAGAGTAAACTCTGTTCTAGAAGAGGATCTCCAAGCTTTATTGAGCAAATTAGAAGATACTGGAGTTGATATCCAAATCTTTAATACTAAAAATAATTTAGTTGATATTTTAATTGATGCTGAAAATAAAGATCTAAATGCTACAGATGTTAAAACTATGTGGTATCCAGGTTTTTCTACTGATATTCAGCCGATTTTCTCCGCTTTACTTTGTGTCTGTAATGGTACTAGTACTGTAGTAGAGAACATTTATAACTCTAGGTTCCAGCACATTGAAGAACTTCACAAAATGGGTGCTAGAGCTGATGTTAATAGTGAAGTGGCTGTAATTAAAGGTGTTGAAAGTCTTTCAGGGACGCAGGTTGAAGGTCGAGATTTAAGAGCGACTGCAGCTTTAGTTGTGGCAGCTTTAGCTGCTGAAGGTGTTAGCGAAGTTAGAGGCTTGAAGCACTTAGATAGAGGCTATGAGCATATTGTAGAGAAATTCAAAGCTTTAGGTGCTGATATTGAAAGAGTTTCAGATATTGTGGCTGAAGTCGATGACGCAGCTGTGGCAAAATAGTCTTAAACTGCTTTTGTTAACTTTTCTTAAATGATATTAATATGGAATTTTAAGCAGCTGCATTAGCGAAGAACCCAGATTTTTTTAGCTTACTAGTATTTTCTTTTAATTCCTGAGACTTATCTAAGTTCTTTTTAATTAGTTTTTTTAATTTGTTTATATCTTTTCTACTAGCTTTAGCGTTTCTTTTCTTTTCACGATTGAAAATAAATTTGACGATTTTAGAAGTTCTAATTTTGATACTCTGGAAAACACCGTTACCATTATAGTCAGTATCATTCATAGCATGAAGAATAGGGAAAAGCTTTGTTAGTTTATCCATAGCTGATTCGACTAACTCTTCCTTCTCTTCCATGTCATCTTCATTAGAGTCCTCAGTCTCAGTTCTCAGTTCTTCCTTACTCTTGAGAAGTTTAGTGGAAGCTAGAACAGAAATAGCACCTTCTAGAAATCGTGGGATAGGGTTATTAAAGTCATCTAGAATATTCTTCATTCTTGCAGTATTTCCGGCAAGGTTAGCATTTAGCATTTGAGTTGGATTAAGCATGGCTTTTACTAAGTTATTTGCCATATTATTACCTATAAGATTTGTATTTTCAGCTGCACCGTTTGCTGCAGCTGTAGCTGCAAGATTCGCTGTGGCCGCATTATCTGAATAAGTGTTAGCCTGCATGATTTGTTTAGTTATATCTGCTCTAACGCCAGATCTATAGTTTTGTGCAATAAAGCTGGATTGTATTTCTTGGGCAGATCCAAATTTAACTCCGCCACCTCTTGTGATAATGGCACCACCGCCGCCACCGCCACCGCCTTTACGGAGCTTCTCTCTCTCTTCAGCATCTAACCTAGCTTGTCTTTCAATATCAGCCTGAAGCGCTGATTTCTTAGCAGCTTCTATGTTCTGGTTACTTGTAGTAGTTATTACGCTCTGCTTAGACTTTGGAAGCATTGGTCTCCTTTGATCACCTGCTTTGTTTCTATTTTGTTAATTATTATAGCAAAAATAGAGATCTTATATCATGAAACTCATTCTTATAAAGATTTTGAAAAAACTTTATGCGCAGAACGCTGCCTCAAATGATAGTCAAAGCAAGCTGCTATATTACGTATGAAAAACCTTCCTAACTCAGTTACTTCAAGGCTAAATTCATTTTCACTTTCACTAATTCTGATCAAATCATTATTTTCAAAGCTACGTAAACTATCTAATTCTTCTCTATAGTTATTTTTATCGATAGTGCTTTTACAGTGACACATGATCTCTTTGATAATTTCTCTACGCTCAATATCATCGTTTGTCGATTTGTAGAATTTCTCTGCTGAGAATGGGTTCAGTCTATCGTAGTAAGCACTCAGCTTTTTCATATTTTGTTTGTAGACACCTTGAATAGAGGAAATCGCAGTCAATCCTAAACCAAATAAATCACAACCATCGTGAGTCGTGTAGCCTTGGAAGTTACGGTAAAGTTTATTTGCGTGCTGAGCTTTGCTCAGCTCATCTTCAGGCTTAGCGAAGTGATCAATACCAATAAACTCATAGCCGTGTTCCGTGAATTTTTGCACTGCTAAATCAAAAATCTCACACTTTGTGAGCTGGTCTGGGAGAGCTGATTCTTCAATATATTTTTTCTGGAAGGGGAAGAATTGTGGAATATGGGCGTAGTTAAATAGCGCTATGCGCTCAGGATCTATGATTTTAACTAGTTCGATAGTCTCTTCAAAAGTACTTAGAGTTTGAAATGGTAAACCATAGATTAGATCAAAGTTAATGCTTGGAAAACCAGCTGTTCTAGCTACGGAGACGATATTTTCCACCATCTCAAAGCTCTGAATACGATTGATATTTTCCTGAGTCTCAGGGTTAAAGTCCTGAATTCCCATACTTAAACGGTTGAAACCAAGTTCGTGAAGTGTTTCTAAATGCTCTTTTGAAGTTACTCTAGGGTCGATTTCTATAGAGTACTCATGTCCACTCTCTGACTGTTCTTCAGGCTTATAAAGTGAGAAAAACTCTTTAATATGATCAAAAATATCTCTGATTTGATTTGGGCTTAGGTAAGTCGGTGTACCACCTCCCCAGGCCATTTGTACAACTTTTCGTTTTTTATCAATTTTTGAGCCGATGTATTCAATTTCTTCTTTTAACCTTTCGACGTAATCCTTACTGATTTCTGGTTTTTTGCTGATCACTACATTACAAGCACAGTAATAGCACTGACTTTTACAGAATGGTATATGTAGGTAAAGCGAATAATCGTTTCCTTTTTCATTTGAAACTTTTATGGCATCTTCGAAAATATTTTGAGAATAATCGTGTTTCCACTCTGGTGCAGTAGGATAACTGGTATACCTAGGTACTGAGCCGCCGTATTCATTTACGAGGCTTTGGAATTTAGGGTCCGCTGTTTTAGAGACTTGGCTCAAGTTCATAATATTCATTAAGTTCTAAAACTTATTTTAACATTTTCAGATTTCCATATGTTAATATTATAGTTTGTCTATATCGACAAGATAAGTTCCTAATTCAGGTAAAATATATGGCAATCACAAAAGAAGATAAATTGGAAATAATTAAAGAGTATGGTGAGAATGACGGCGATTCTGGGAAAGATGCTGTTCAGGTGGCTTTACTTACTCAAAGAATTGTTCACTTAACTGAACATTTGAAGAAAAATAAGAAAGACTACTCAACTAAAAGAGGTTTATTAAAACTTGTTGGTAGAAGAAGAAAACTACTTAATTATATCGAGAAAAGAGACGTTAAAAGATACCGTGAGCTTATCGCCAAGCTTGGCTTACGTAAATAATTACAAGCTTTCTCTTTTTAAGTTATTATTAGAATAGAAGATTTTTGGGGATCTATAGGGTCCCCATTTTTATGTATATAGGAAAGAAAGGACAAATTAATGTTTAACGAGAAGAAAAAACAATTTACGATAGCCGGAAAAGAGATAGAGGTATCGACTGGAAAATTAGCAAGACAAGCGACTGGTGCTGTTCAGATTAAGTGTGGAGACACCATTCTATTGGTAACTGTTACTAAGTCAGAGAAAACCAAAAGTGAGCTTGACTACTTCCCGTTAATGGTTGATTTTGAAGAAAAGATTTACTCTGTAGGTAGAATCCCTGGTGGTTATAACAGAAGAGAAGGTAAGGCTAGTGATAAAGCAGTTCTTATTTCTAGATTGATTGATAGACCAATCAGACCACTTTTCCCTAGTACTTATAGAAATGAAGTTCAGGTTAATGCTATGACTTTAAGTACTGACCAAACATTCCCACCTGATACTTTAGCTATGTTAGGTGTGGGGTTTGCTTTAGAGATTTCAGGTTTACCTGTTGCTGGTCCTGTCGGTGCAGTAAGAGTAGGTTTAGATGAGAATGGTGAATTCATACTTAACCCATCTGAAAATGAAATTTTAGTTTCTGATTTAGACCTAGTGATTGCAGGTACTGAAGATTCCGTAATGATGGTAGAAGCTGGAGCTAACTTTGTTGATGATGAGAAAGTTGTTGATGCTATCGAGTACGGTCACAAATTCATTCAAGAACAAGTGAAATATATCAAAGAATTCTCAGCTGAATTAGGAGTTGTTAAAGAAGAGTATGTAGCTCCTGAAACGAACGCTAAGTTAGTAGAAATTATTACGAATAATGCTTCAGAAGATTTAAAAGCTTCTATGCAAAATGCAACTAAAGCATCTAGAAGAGAGTGGGTTGCTAAAGCACAAGAGAAAGTAGATGCAGCTATTGATGCACTTCCTGAAGATGATGAGTTGCATGAGTATTTATTAGATAACCCATACGCTATGGGAAATGAGATGAAATCTTTAGAGAAGAAGCTTCTTAGAGCACAAATCTCAGAAACTGGTGTTAGAGCTGACAATAGAGCTCCAGATGAAGTAAGACCTCTTGCTATTGAAGTCGGAAATATTCCTAAGGTTCATGGTGATGGTTTATTTACTAGAGGAAATACCCAAGTACTTTCTTTACTAATCCTTGCTTCTGAGAAGCTTGCAAGATTTTTAGATGGTATTGATTCAGAAACTGAAAAGCATTTCATGCACAACTATAATTTCCCAGGATGGTCAGTAGGTGAGCCTAAGCCTAATAGAGGCCCAGGAAGAAGAGAAATTGGTCATGGTGCTTTAGCTGAAAGAGCTATCCAGCCTAGTTTACCTTCTAGAGAAGAATTTCCTTATGCGATGAGAATTGTATCTGAAGTTTTAGAATCTAGTGGTTCTACTTCTATGGGAGCGACTTGTGGAAGCTCACTTGCATTATTAGATGCTGGTGTTCCAGTTAAGTCACCTGTTTCTGGTATTGCTATGGGACTTATTAAAGAAGAATCTAAAACTACAGTTCTTTCTGATATCCATGAATTAGAAGATTTCTTGGGAGATATGGACTTTAAAGTAGCAGGTAACGATTCTGGTATTACGGCTCTTCAAATGGACATTAAGATTAAAGGAATTTCACTTGATATTTTAAGACAAGCTATCAGGCAAGCTAAAGCTGGTAGGGTGCATATCTTAAAAGCTATGACTGATGTAATACCAGCTCCGAGAACTGAGCTTAGAGGTAATAGTCCTAGAATTGATATGGTTAAAATTTCTACAGATAAGATCGGAGCCGTTATCGGACCTTCTGGTAAAAATATTAAATGGATCACTGAAGTTACTAACTGTGAGATTAATATCTCTGATGAAGGCAATGTGGCGATTTACTCTTCTAATCAAGAAGAATCTGATTTAGCTAAGAAATATGTTATTGCTATCGCTGAAGGTGTGAAGCAAGGAGATGTTTGGGATGGTGAAGTTGTGAAAGTTCTTGATGGTGTAGGAGCTATCGTTGAGTTAATTCCAGGTGTATCTGGTTTAGTCCATATCTCTCAAATAGCTCATGAAAAAGTTCAAAAAGTCGATGATCACTTAAAAGTCGGTGACCAGATTAAAGTTCTAGTTCAGGGTATGGACTTTAAAGGAAGAGTATCTCTTTCCATTAAAGCTTTACTTGATGGTGGCGATAAGGAAAAAGAGAAGAAAGAAGAAGCTCCAGCAGCTTCTTAGTAAGCTCTTAGAGTTTCTTCTTAAAGTTGGTTTCAAGAATATTATAAATTCCGCTCCTAATTAACGGCGGCGGCTGCCCAATTTTCCATTATATTAAGTCCTTTTAGGGCTGGCGATAATGGTTGAGAAGAGTCATTAACTCTTGCAGAATACTCATCTTTTGCTTCTTGAAGAGTAAGACTAGCATCACCATCTCTCTTAGATGCGGCAGTCATAAAATCCATTTTAGCCTGTTTTGAATTACCATTTAATTCCTTTGGTTGCATTGCTGCGATTCTTGTGTGAAAATCTAGTCTACCGATTCTAAAGTTGTTTTCTGTCATAATTATCTCCCTTTTGATTAATATAAAGGGGGGGGAAGATAATTGACAAGTAATACAGAATAAATGTTCAAGAACTTCAAGCTACTAGCTTAGATTATAGATACCTCTTTTAAAAATACCCTAAAAACAAAAAAAGGAGCTTAACGCTCCATTTTTTGTAAAATAAAACCTAGCAATTAACTATCTTTCCAGGTCGTCTCCAACCAAGTATTGTCGCCGCAATCTGCCTTAACGATCGTGTTCGGGATGGGAACGGGTGTTTTACAGACGCATCAAACGCTAGATTTAATATCTTAGCAATCAAGTATAGCTTTTGCAAGTCCTGGGAGCCATTTTAATATTTTCTTTACTTTTTGACTTTTCTGGAATTTATTGACATATGATTTCTTTGATCATATCCAGGATTTCTTTAGTAGCAAGTGGCTTTGCAAATCTTCTTAGTTTTCTCTTTTTCTCAATTAAAGTATCTTGTTCTTTTGAGAGTTGAATAATCAAGTCAAAAAGATCCAAATATCTTTTTTGAGTATTTTCTTGGTCTTGTTGTATAAGATATGCACATTCATAGTTGCAAAGCGCTAAAGCATTTTTCATTTGGTGATTATTTGCCGCCCAAGGCAAAGGGAAAAAGATCGGGAGGCACTGTGCCATAGCCATTTCAGCGCAGGTCATAGCCCCAGCACGACATATCGCAATATCTGCTTCCTTGCAAAGTTCAGCCATATCGTGTGAATAGGGTATGACTTTATAGTTTCTATATTTTCCTGCATCACCTTCTAGATAATAATCCACATGCTCTTTAAATAGATTAGATCCAGTAACATGAGTAATTGATATTTTTTTCCCTAAAACTTCAATCCGATCATTCAATTCAGCAAAGCCATTAAGAATATAACCTACACAATCATTTATAAAACGTGATCCTTGACTGCCGCCACTGACTAGTACTTTAATATTGTTCTGATCAACTAATTTTTGTTTTTTTCTTTTAGTGATAGCTGTAGCAAATTCATTTTTTTCTAAACCCCCCATGAAAAATTTATCTTTTTGGGATTTACTTTTTAAAACTTCAGAAGGGTCTAGTTCATGGTAAATTTTAACGAAATCATGTGATACAGGATTTCCAGTATATTTATATTTTTTTGTTAATGCTAGCTTCATTGGGAAACCCAATGTGACTCTTTTCGCAAAGCGTCTAAAAAGTTTGTTAACTAAGCCAAAACAAGAATCTAGATTGTGAATTAAAAAAGGTGTATTGGTTGCTATGCAAGCACAGAAAACAGGAGCGGAAACATAGCCTCCTGTACCCATCACGACATTGATTTTATTTTGTTTTATATAGTTTATAGATTCTTTATATGCTTTATGAAAGGTTCCAAGCCATTTTAATTTTTCTGCTAATTTCCCTTTTTTGGGTGGAAGTTTTGGTGCATCGATGGGTAAGAACTGGATATAATCTCTTCTAGTAACCAAATCTTCTTCAAGCTTGCCTTGGTTGCCTATGTAGTACATTGCCTTTAATGGGCATTCTGTATATTTGTTTTCGTAATTTATTAGCTCAGCGATAGCTAAACAGGGATAAATATGACCACCTGTGCCACCACCTGTAAATGCAATGTGCATGGCTTCCTTCTTTTACTTGAGCTTATAATTTTTTACCCAAATATATTCATATGATGTCATAGATTTGTAAAAAAATACTCTTTTAAAGTAATTTTCCTTGATTCATGGGATAATTAAATTACAAAATATGTCTCAATCTCAAGAATCAATAAAAATAAACTGGGTAAACACACTTTACCTTATTATTAGTCCTATTATCTCTGTAGTTGCTTTAGTATATTGGTTTTATAAAGGCTGGTTTAATTGGAATACTGCTATACTTTTCTTGGTTTTTGCTTCGATAATCGAGTTGAGTATTACTGCTGGTTATCATAGGTTGTTTTCACATAGGACTTATAAAGCTAATACTTTTGTGAAGCTTTTCTTTTTATGTTTTGGTGCTGCAGCTTTGCAAAGTTCAGCTTACCTATGGTCTCTAGACCATAGAGTGCATCACCAGCATGTTGATCATAAAGAAAAAGATCCATACAGTATAAAAAAAGGTTTTATGTGGGCTCACATTACTTGGTTATTTTATAAGCAGGATGAGCAGTTGGATGAAGTACACGCTCCCGATCTAGATGATGATAAATTAGTGCAGTGGCAGCATAAATATTGGGTTTATTTAGGTGCATTTTTCGGTTTTATTTTACCTACTTTAATAGCACACTTTGCTTGGAATGATTTCTTTGGTGGCTTATTTGTAGTGGGTTTCTTTAGATCTGTAATTAATCATCATGCTACTTTCTTAATTAACTCTGTATCCCATTGTATCGGTAAGCAGACTTATTCTGATACTCATAGTGCTCGTGATAACTGGTTTACAGCTTTACTTACATTTGGTGAAGGTTATCATAACTTCCACCATGAATTTCCTTCAGATTATAGAAATGGAATTCGTTTCTATCATTATGATCCTAGTAAGTGGTTAATTTATGGTTTGTCTTTGATTGGTTGGACCTATGATTTGAAAAGAGTTAACGATTCTATTATCAGTAGGAAAAAGGAAGCAATGCTTGCAAAAGCTGCTTAAACCAATTAACTTCTAGAAGATTAGGGTGTATTTAAATTATGTTAAGTCCTGAAGAAAAGGTTGAATTAACACACTTTTTAAATAGACTTCAAGGTAAAGAAGTTCGCGTGGAATTGGCTTCTAGGTTAAATGTTGGTTATAGGGTTTCTTTTGCTGTAACTGTTTCAGCTGCTGCTGGGAAAACTTATAATTTCACTAGTGATAGTGGTAACGCTTCTGTATTTATAGACCCGGAACAGGCTGAAGCATACAGTTCTGATCATACTTCTATCAGT
Source organism: uncultured Candidatus Melainabacteria bacterium (assembly GCA_937927525.1). GTDB lineage: Bacteria > Cyanobacteriota > Vampirovibrionia > LMEP-6097 > LMEP-6097 > DT-14. The sequence goes on along the minus strand of CALBDR010000007.1, from coordinate 2,773 downwards.
TTAGTTTATGGGGATGATTTAATTACAGTAAGATACGGAAGAACTAGGTAATCAATGCTAAAATATATATTTAACCGTGGTAATGACAAGTTCCGAAAAACCTAATAATAATTATTCAGCTCAAAATATTGAAGTCTTAGAAGGCTTAGAAGCTGTTCGTAAAAGACCTGGTATGTACATCGGTGGTACGGACCATAAAGCTTTGCATCACTGTGTCTATGAGATTATTAATAACTCTGTAGACGAGGCTTTAGCTGGTCACTGTGACACTATTAATGTGATTATCTATGAAGATGGTGCTGTTTCTATCGAAGATAATGGTCGTGGTATCCCTACGGATATCGTAGCTAAAACTGGATTGTCTGGTGTTGAAACTGTTTTCACGGTACTTCACGCTGGTGGTAAATTCGGTGGTGAAGATTCTAGTTATAAAGTTTCAGGTGGTTTACACGGGGTTGGAGCGAGTTGTGTGAACGCTGTATCTGAAAAACTTCAAGTTGAAGTATACAGAGACGGCGAGATTAACTTTGTTGAATTTAGAGGTAGAGTTGCTAAAGGTGAAGTTGTTGGTGCTCCAGCAGAGCCTCTTAAAGTAATAGGGTCTACTGATAAGAGGGGGACTAAAGTTACTTTTTGGCCTGATGATCAAATTTTCTCTGAAACTAATTCTAGTGGTCATACTTTTGTTCCTGAGTTTAATTTAGAAACTTTATCGAAAACCTTTAGGGAAATGACTTTCCTAAATAAAGGTCTAAGAATTACTTTTGAAGATAGACGTCTTAAAGAAGATGATGAGAGAAGATTCCATGAGTATCATAACCCAGAAGGACTTCTTAGCTATGTTAAGTTCTTAAATGAGTCTAAGCATCCGATACATAAATCTATTTTTTCTTGTCACTCTTCCGCGAATGACGTAGAAGTTGAAGTTTCACTTCAGTATACAGATAGTTATCACGAAACGATTTTAACTTTTGCTAATAATATTAATAACCCTGATGGTGGTACTCACATGACTGGGTTTAAGAATATTATGACGAGAGCCATTAATGACTTCGCTCGTAAAAGTACTCTATTAAAAGAAAAAGAAGATAACTTAACTGGTGATGATATTCGTGAAGGTGTAACTGCTATCGTTTCGGTTAAAGTTAAAGATCCTCAATTCGAGTCTCAGACTAAGGTTAAGCTTTTAAATAATGAAGTTGTTTCTGCTGTCCAAGCTGTTTTAGGAGCTGCTTTGGAAGATTGGTTAGATAAAAACCCTAAAGAAGCTAAAGCTATCGTTAATAAAGCGATCATGGCTCGTAAGGCTCGTGAAGCTGCGAAGAAAGCGAGAAGTGCAGTTAGAAGGCAATCTGCTTTAGAAGGAAGCACAGGGATTCCAGGTAAGCTATCAGATTGTTCTAATACAGATGCTGATATCTGTGAAATTTATCTAGTTGAGGGTGATTCAGCTGGTGGTTCTGCTAAGCAGGGACGTGACAGGAATTATCAGGCAATTTTACCGCTTAGAGGTAAAATTCTAAATGTCGAGAGAGCTACTATTGATAAGCTTTATGATAATAATGAAATCCAAGCCATGATCCAAGCTATAGGGCTTGTGCCTATGGATGAAGGGGAAGGTAAAAAATCCGAAGCGGTTTTAAAAATGGATGGTGATAATCTTGATCTTAAGAAGCTGCGCTATAAAAGAATCGTAGTTATGACGGATGCAGATGTTGATGGTGCACATATTAGAACTTTATTACTTACTTTCTTCTTTAGGTATGCAAGACAGTTAGTAGAGAATGGAAATATTTTTGTAGCTCAGCCACCTTTATATAAAGTTGAGTATAAGAATAAAACTAGATATGTTTATAATGATGAGGAGTTAGAGATTGCTCTTGCTGAAGTAGGTGCTAAAGCTAATATCCAGAGATTTAAGGGTTTAGGTGAGATGATGCCTGAACAGTTATGGGAAACTACTATGAATCCTGAGACTAGAGTTCTTAAAAAAGTTCTTATCGAAGACGCTGAAGAGGCTAGTCGTATCTTTGATGTACTCATGGGTGATATTGTTCCACCTCGTAAGAAGTTTATCGAAGAGTATGCTGGTTTAGCTGTTCTTGATGTTTAATTTTCTTGCTTTATTAGGAGATGAATAGGACGTGAGTTACAACAGTAAATCTTAATGCTTCCTTTTATTTCAAATACTTATATCGTCTAATTAACTTAGATCTTTGGCCTAAGATATGAATTTATCTAAATAAGATCATTTAGATAAATTTGTTTGCTTTATTTTCTATTATTCTTAACCTTGTCATAACCTGAAGCAAGGATAATCTATATATGAGTCTAGGTGGATTACCAAATGTTGGAGGAGCGGGACAGCAACCCAATCCAAATAATCAAGGCGCTGGTAAAAAAGGCGGCTCCGAATTTTCTTTACAACAGCAAAATGCTAATGCAAATAATCAGCAGGCGCAAGCCCATGCAGCCCAAGCTCGAAATGATTTAGTCGGCAACGGTTCTAAATTGATGAAAATTGTTGATAAGCGAAGAAAGAATAGGAAGTATGCTCCTAGAACTATGCTTATTGATGGAGAAATTTACGAAGTTTACTTACTAGCAATTGCTTAAAGACAAGAATTTTACTCATTTTAAAGATATGAGTCTGGCTGCTGCCCCGAAAAAAATATTATCAGCTCATATCACCATTGGATTGGCACATAATTTCTACTGCCACAGCTAGGGCAAACATAAACAGGATCATTCCTATTCGGGAGTAGTTTCCTTT
>CALBDR010000006.1 GCA_937927525.1 uncultured Candidatus Melainabacteria bacterium | reverse complement strand
ATCAACCAATCATCATATCTTCTTTGACCAGCTACTTTAATAGTTCTACCAAAGTAAGGTACCTCACTAAATCCGACAGAGGATGTAGGAAGTGCTGTTGCCCTTGCCATGAATCTAATCTTATCATCACCTCTAGCATCTACAGGGTTTTGAAGTTCGATGGAGAATAGAGACGCACGAGCGCCTCCAAACTCTAATTCTTCTCTAAAACTGTTAATATTAAAAGCCATCTATTTTATCCTCCGAACTTTCCGATTACTTCTTCAAACGCAACACCCGTTCTAACTGCAACAAAGTTCAGTCTGATGAAGTTAATGGATCTTGCTGGCTTAATGTATATATCACCAACAAATTCATTTCTATCAATGATCTCCGGAGTGTTGTTTGTTTCGTCACAAACTACTCTAAAGTCTGTAATACCTCTTCGACCTTGAACTGTTCTCAAGAATGGCTCAACCATTGCTACAAACTGTGCTCTAGTAAACTCATCGTTCAATTCGAATAGAGTGAATTTCGCTGCAGTAGAGATAGCTTTTTCAAGAACAATAAACAATCTTCTTACGTTGATTCTGCTGAAAGCGGAAGGCTTACCAAGAAGAGTCTTATCCCCAAAAAGAATATTACCTTGATTTCTAAATTTGACAACAGGATTTACATCTGCTCTATAAAGAACATCTCTATCTGCCTGATCAGGGTTATAAGCCAACCGGGCAATGTTCTTAATCTCGCCTCTATTAAATCCAGCAGGAGAATACCAAGGCTCTCTCTGGTTGTCAGTTCTAACCATCAGACCAGCAATATCACCGTTCAGTGGTACATATCTAAACACATCGTTATACTTATCATACATGTACTTGTATCCGGAGTCGCAAATACCGTATGATGAAGCTCTTAATGTGTTTCTAAAGTCTGTGATATCATTAAGAGGATCAATTCTGTTACCAACTACATCTGCTCTTTCTGGAGAAATAGTTACCACACAATCAAGTCTCTTCTCTGCAATGTTATCGATCAGGTAGTTAGCAAACAGAGTGCCATTTGTACCACCTCTTGCTTTACCTTGCATGATAATAGACACATCTACTTTTTCTGGATCTTTAAAGAAGTCAGCTGCTCTCTGTAGTGAGCCTACAGAAATAGTTCCTTCATCACCTTGACCGCCACCTTGTTTAAAGTCAAGGTATAGTGGATCTTCATTTGTAGATGGACTAATGTTAGCAGCAGTTGCTGATGCTGCACCTGAACGATCGTTAGCCCACCATACCCATCTAGATCCGTTATTAATTACCGTCTTATAGTAGTTTGTACTACCTTCAAGATCTTTACCATCAGTAGCTCTAGAAAGGTTACGGAATCTTTCAAGAACCGCTCTCTTCTCTCCAGTGATCTCTCCATCTCTGTCTACAACTACAACATGCATTTCATCTCTGGTTTGCTCACCAGCTAAGTTCTTGGATGCAGCATAGTCCGTAGTTCCTGGAGGCGAATCAAATAAGTTGAAATATCCCCATCTTCTCTTAACTGTATCCATGGTAAAGTTGTTACCATCGTAAATCAATGCTAATCTTTCAGACAACTTAATAGTAGCTGTGTATGTATTAGAAGTACCAATTCTAGTTGCTTCTCCGATCTCTTGGATTCGAATGAACTGAGTACCGATAGTTGTGTTACCAATTTCGAGTAAGTCACCAATGTTGAGTTTACCTCTAATAGTATTCATTTCAGAGTTAGCAGTACTAAATCCATCTACGTTATTGTAGATGTCCAAGTTGGCAGTGTTTGCACCAGTTGTAAATTTCAGGGTTACGCTAGTATCTGAATCCACATTGGTGTAATTGTTAGAATAAGCATCAGCTGAATCACAAACAGAAATCTGAAGTGAATTACCTAAAGTACCTGGATACTTAGCAACATAAAGAAGATCTGTATCTCCAAACGTTAATGTTTCGTAATGATCATCATTTCTAATTAATGTATTAGCAACTACACCAACGTTAGCCATAGCGTTAGTAGCTGTGGTGTCGATAGCTCTAGATACATACAACTGATTGCCGTAAGCTAGGAACGATGCTGCTGTGAAAAAAGTCTCAAAGTTTGAATTACTAGGCTTGCCAAACTGATCTACTAATTCTCGTTCGCTGCTGATTAATACTCTTTCTTCAATTGGTCCCCAAGCAAAAACACCTGCGATAGCACCTTCTGTTGTGGCGACCGCGGGGACGACGGTGGTAAGGTCAAACTCTCTGACCTGAATTCCTGGACTGACTAAAAATGCCATAGTATTCTCCTTAAAACTAAGAAACTGCACTCCAGCATATTTATGAAATAAACATATTGGTTAAAGTC
>CALBDR010000005.1 GCA_937927525.1 uncultured Candidatus Melainabacteria bacterium | reverse complement strand
TGTTTAGTCCGTCCAAGGGTAGGACATTTTATGTATACTGATGAAGAAATTAATAAACTAGATGAGTATATTGATCATGATAGAGATAATCTTTTTACTTATGCAGGTATAAGACAATTGTGCGATAAGTATCTTATTCAAGATAGATCGGAAACTAAAATTTTTGAAACACCGCAATTTGCATATATGATTATTGCTATGGTATGCTTTGGTAGATATAAAGGTACTACACGTATTTCATATGTTAAAAAAGCTTATGATTATTTCTCTAAATTTAAAATTAATTTACCAACACCTTTAATGGCTGGTGTGAGGAGTAAAGTTAGACAATATGCATCATGCTGCTTAATTGACGTTGATGATACTTTACCTTCTATCTTTTCTTCATCAACAGCTGCTGGTTATGCAACTGGGTCTCGCTACGGTATTGGTTTAAATATGGGTCGTATTCGTCCTCTTAATTCACCAATTCGCAACGGTGAAGTAATTCACACTGGGGTTATTCCTTTCTTAAAGTTAATGGAATCAACAGTTAAATCGTGTCATCAGAATGGTATTAGAGGAGGGTCTGCTACAGTAAACTTTCCATTCTGGCATTATGAAGCAGAAGACATGGTTGTATTGAAAAATAACTCCGGAACTGATGATAATAGGGTTCGTAAGCTAGATTACTGCATTCAGTTTAGTGAATTATTTTATAAAAGATTTTTAAAGAATGAAGATATTACTCTTTTTTCACCTTATGAAGCTAAAGATCTTTATGATGCATTTGGACATGAAAACTTTGATGAACTTTATGAGCAGTATGAGCGTAAGACTAGTCTGAAATTTAAAAAAACCGTATCAGCTAGAAAGTTAATGTCTCTGTTTGTTAAAGAAAGAGTTGAAACTGGTCGTATATATTTTATGAATATCGATCATTGCAATCAAAGATCAGCATGGGATGATGATATTAAAATGACTAATCTTTGTGTCGAAGTATTACATCCAACTAAACCTTTACAGCATCCTGATGATAAGAATGCTGAAATAGGTATTTGTATTTTATCTGCTATTAACGTCCTAGAGATTCAATCTGATGCTGAAATGGAAAAGGTGTGCGATATTATTGTTCGTATTCTCGACCAATTAATCGATTATCAAGATTACTTTTTACCAGCAGCGGAAAACTTTACTAAGAATAGAAGATCGTTAGGTATTGGTATAACTAATTTTGCTGCATATCTTGCTAAACACGATGTTAAATATACCGATGATGAAGCTCCTAATGTTGCTGACGAGCTTATGGAAAAGGTACAATATTATTTGTTGAGTTCATCATGTAATTTATCTCAAGAAAAAGGTAAGTGTCCTAAATTTAATAAGACAAAGTATAGTAAAGGTTGGTTACCGATCGATAACTATAAAAAAGAAATTGACGAGTTCGTTACAAGAAAGCATTCAATGGATTGGGAAGGCTTACGTGAAAGAATTAAAGAGCATGGCTTAAGACATAGCACCGTATCTGCTATAATGCCTTGCGAGAGCTCTTCAATAATTCAGTGCTCTACTAATGG
>CALBDR010000004.1 GCA_937927525.1 uncultured Candidatus Melainabacteria bacterium | reverse complement strand
TTGACCGCCAATTTCTAACTTATCTACAGTAGCTGTTCCTGTAAATGTTTCGTCAGCGATACCAGCTACTGTAATATCTTTATCTTGGATAGTAAGTACTCTTTCTTGAGAAGTAGCAATACCAGAAAGTTGAAAAGACATTTTCTTAGAGTTATCACCATCATCGTAGACTTTAAACTCATTGTCAGCAAATTCTACAACACCAGCAGTACTAAGGGCAGAGTCAATGCTCTCAAAAAGAGCTTGAGCATTTGCACCAGAAATGTTAGTAAATGCAGGTGATTGATCAACACCTAATAAACTAGCACCAGATGCACCGTCAGCAGTAGATCCTAATTGAGCTTGCGTGTAATACTGGCTATCATGGTTGTGAAGCGCAGCAGCATCAGCAGAGCCGCCAATTAAGGTGTCTAAATCGGTTTTACTAAGTACCGTACCAGAGGCACCTGCGCCTCCAACTTTGATTTCACTGGCTACGAGCGTATTCGATGCAAGATCAACTTGACGCTGAATACCATTCAACAGCCGTGAAAGTTTTGTAATTTCAGCCATTACTTTCTCCTTTTTTTGGTTATTTTTTTAACAAGGCAACATATTAAAGATTATTATTACTTACCTTTTTCTAAAATGTTATAATTTACTTTATTTTCGATAACTAACTTGGCTCCGTAACTATCTAGAATCTCGTCAGCATCTTTTTCTGCTTGCTTAATTATAAGATTGCATTTTTCAACAGCTTTCAAAAGAATTTCAGCCACTTTCTCATCTTTATTTTTTTTGAAATCCTCAAGCTTTTTGTAATCAATTTTTAACTTTTCTCTAATTTTGCTCATAGTAACTCCCTATAGTTGACCCATAATATCAATGTGTAAAATTAAATCCTTAAATGATGGATTATCTTCGTTTTTTGCAATTACACCTAACATTACCACAAAATCACCCTCTACAAAGTTATCAACTCCAATTGAAGGTTTTACGTTTGTAAGACCGCCTGTTTTGGATATAAATATAGGGTCGCCAAAGTCAAAACTAACACTTAATTCTTTTACTCTACCTGAAGTTACAAATACACCTTTTTCACCATTTGGGATGTCGTCTTGAGAAACACCAGCAATGCTAATAATCTGAGTTTCAACAGAAACATCTACAAAATCTGGATCGCCATTCTCATTCATACGAATAGGTGTGCCTTTTCCAATAGTTACACCTGTTGTATTAGTTCTTTCGTAATCTAAAGATGGTTGAATAATAGCTGTGTAAGGTCTGTAAGTCATTTAAAATCCTATATAATATACCAAGATGTTCCGTCAGCAATACATGTGACGGTTTCATAGGCAATAGTAACAGGTAGCGGAGAGGCATCTCTATCTACTCCATCAATCAATTGACCACCTACTGTTTTAATATTCATAGTATTTCCAATATCTATCTTTTTTACTGTAACTTGTCTACCTGAAGATGTTGCTGAAGGAAGAGTTACTGTAACATCTGCACCAGTATTACTAACTAAAATAACATCTTCATCTGATTGAACTGTATGATCGGCTATGACATTTACTACATTTTTAGGAGCAACAGCAGGAACTACACTAATTGCAACATCATCTGCGCCTTCTGTTATAGAAACACCTGAACCAGCCGTTAATCTTCTGAATTGAAACTGACTTCCAACAACTTGCTTAAATACATCAGCGTCAGCAGCAGCTCCAAGGTTTATACCAGTTGAACTAGCTCCACCGCCAGAACCTCCAGCCCCAGCACCTTCTTTAAAAGAAAATTCAAGATCCTCACCAACATCCATTGGAAATTTAATTTGAATTTGAGTACTTAAGTCACCGTCAGTTCCAACCTCAATATAATCAGCGTCAGCACCAGCACATAGCAAGTGACCATTTCTAAACACTTCTAGAGTTTTAGCACCAACCTCATACTGAACTTGTACATTGTTATCTTCTGAATTTAAAGGAATTGTTATAACTGTATCTGTAGCCACTGGACCTTGAATTTCATAACTAGAAGCTGGTGTCCCAGAAACTACCGCCATTTTTTCACGATATGGCTTAGTATCAAGGGCAGCTAAAATATCACATATTTTTTCATCAAGTCTTTTTGCAGCTTTTGTCAAGTTTTCACTATCGATTAC
>CALBDR010000003.1 GCA_937927525.1 uncultured Candidatus Melainabacteria bacterium | reverse complement strand
TGGCATCGGTATCAAAGCTAATCATATTAATAATATCTTTGATCGTTTTATGAGAGTCGATAATAGTGATATTCGTGAAATCGGTGGCACAGGTTTAGGTCTATGGATATCCAGCAGAATAATAGAATCACACGGTGGACAGATATGGTGTGAAAGTGAATTAGGTAAAGGTTCTACATTCAAGTTTACTTTACCAATATTTAGAAATTAGTTTAAATTAAAAGAAAATATATTTTAGTGGCAATCGCAGAATAAATAAAGATGAACAGTTCAGCTTAGGAAGATATTAAGCTTGCTAATCTCAAAGATTCAGCTGCTTGAGAATTTCTTGCAACTATAGTTGCATTTCTAATTAAGCCGGCGCGCTTCGCGCGCGATAACGGAGTTTCACCAAATTTAAAGAAGAAAATCTTATCAAGCATAACATTAAATTCTTCTAAATATTTATCCGAATCATCAGAGTCAGAACAAAGTTTAAACTTAAGCAATTGCTTCCTAGCAAAGCGAAGTAATGTAGAATCATCTTTAAAAGTTTGCTCATAGTTATCAAGAAAAGTTTTTTCATGCAAAGACAAAATCATTGGCAAATAAAGCCAGTGGCCAGTGCCATATTCTGGGCTAAACTCTGGGAAAGGGACTTTTAGCTCCCTTACTCTAGAGGTGGATTCTTTACGGTTATAAGGACAAACCTCCTGACATAAATCACATCCAAAAAGCCACTCACCAATAGCATTTTCCATTTCGATAGGAATAGGACCTTGTTTCTCAATAGTCCAGTAGCTAATACATTTACGAGAATCTAGTGAATAGGTATCATCTAAAGCTCCTGCTGGGCAAATATCAATACAACGAGTACAAGCCCCACAGTTATTAAAATCTTCCAAAGCTAATTCCTGATTAAAATCAATCAAATCATCTTCAAACTCAAGATCAGTTATAATCTCGGCTATAAAATTATAGGAACCAGATTCTTTAGAGATTAAAAGAGTATTTTTCCCCTGAAAACCTAGACCTGCTTTTTCTGCAAATGCTTTCTCTAAAAGAGGTACAGCATCTGTAAAGAATTTAGCATTAGCAAAAACTTCTTTAAATAATTCATCAGCATTCACTAATTCATTAATTTTCTTTTTTAAAACTTTATGATAATCCTTACCTACAGCATAGCTAGCAATTCGTCCATACTCGGGGCTAGGTCTAGGAGGGCATACCGAATAATAATTAGCAGTGAAAATCAAAATCGTTTTTGCTTTTTTCAAGAGCATTTCAGGCCTAGCGTTAATAGGATCAGTTCTTAATAAATAAGACATAGTCCCTGCATAGCCTTTCCCCCTCCAATCAAGAAACCGCTCTTCTGCTGCAAGAATAGGTTTAACATCTACAAATGCTAAATCACTAAAGCCAAAATCAATCGCCCTTTGCTTAAGCACTGATTTTGAAATAAGTTTAATGCTTAGTTGAGACATAGTTATATGAGATTAATTTAATTATTTATGAAAATAACCCAGAAATAGAGCCGTTAGTATGAATTCTTCTAATTGCCTCAGCTAAAAATGGTGCAATCGAAATTTGAACCATTTTACTTGACTGTTCCCACTCTGGCTTAAGAGGTATAGAGTTAGAAACAATTAACTGCTCAATCGGAGATTCTTCAATTCTAGAGAATGCTGGACCAGAAAGAACACCATGGCTTGCACAAGCAAAAACTCTCTTAGCACCATTATCTTTAATTAATTGAGCTGCCTTACACATAGTTCCAGCTGTATCAATTAAATCATCAACTAAAATAGCTGTCTTACCTTTAACATCACCAATGATGTTCATTACTTCGACATAATTCTGTCTATCATGGTGTCTTCTCTTATCTACGATTGCAATCGGAGAATCATCCAATCTCTTAGCGTAAGCTCTAGCTCTAGATACACCACCTACATCTGGAGACACGATTACTAAATCTTCAGTACCAATAAATCTCTTAATGTAGTCAATTAAAATCGGTGCTGCATGTACATGATCGATCAAAGTATCAAAGAAACCAATGATTTGCTCTGAGTGAAGATCTAAACAGATAACCCTGTCTGCTCCAGCTTCACCTATTAACTTTGCTACTAACTTACTAGTAATAGGCTCACGACCAGCAGCTTTTCTATCTTGACGAGCGTAACCATAGTAAGGCATAATAACATTAATTTTCTCTGCTGAAGCTCTTTTCAGTGAATCTAAGATTACTAAAAGTTCCATTAAATTCTCATTTACTGGCCTATGTGTAGGCTGAATTAAAAACACTTCACAACCACGAATACTTTCTTGGATTTGAACATAAATTTCACCATCAGAGAAGGGCTGGATTTTAATTTTCCCTAGTTCCAGACCTAATTCTTTTGCAATAGCATTGCTTAAAACAGGGTTAGCAGTTCCACTGAATATTTTTACATTTCCCTTACTTTTAAGATCTAAATCTGTCATATCTTCAGGTAGTCCAAGCGGTGTTTTCATCATAATATGTATATCTATTTTAGCAAATTCACCTAGAATCCTGCTTGAAATATTAAGAGAATCTGGAATATTTTTCAGAAAAATTACTAGAGGTATAATGTAAGCATGTGTCCAAACTGCGTTTTGAACTCGGCAGGAGCCTGGAGTTATTTAGGACCAGGCTTGATTTGTTTCCTATTCTTGTTCGTAGGAGTTTTCTTTTTCGTTAAAACTAAAGAAGCTGGCGAATTTGATGGTGATAATGAAGAAGCTAAGTATGAAGTTTTTGATGATTAAGCAACCAACATAGACAGATCAATATTCCTAGAATTTTTACTCACGTAAGCACTCGAAATATAATCAAGTCCAAGCTTTACGTAATCATTTATATTATCAATATTAATTCCACCACTAGCCTCAATCTTAATATTTTGAGAAGCTGGATACTTTTTCCTAAAAGAGCTAATTTCATTCATTAGTTCCTTAATTTCAACTATAGAAAAATTATCAAGCATTATGATATCTACTAAAGCCTGCTCAAAAATACTTTCTAAGAGCTTTTTATTATCCTTATTAATCTCAACTTCAATCTTAACCTTATTTCCTTTATAATCCTCAAGTTTCTCTTCTTTGATTCTCTGATAAGTAGCAGCGATAGCATCAGTAATATTCTCAAACCTAGATAAAGCTATATGATTCTCTTTAATCATGACCATATCACTTAAATTTAGGCGATGATTAGTAGCACCAGCTGCCTTAAAAGCTTGTTTCTCCAGAAAGCGCATTCCAGGAACTGTTTTCCTTGTGTCTAAAAGCTTAGTATCAGTGTTTTTAAAGTTACTTAAAAGATTTTTAGTTGTAGTAGCAACACCACAAAGTCTCTGTAAAAAATTTAAAATAGTACGTTCTAAAGCTAGAAGTAAAGCTGCTGGTGCAGTAATCTCAAATAAAATATCACCTACTTTGAACTCATTTGAATCCTTAACAAACTGTTTCACATCTATTTTCAGGTTCTCTAAATTAGTGACTTCTATGTTAAAGTACCTTTGATCTATAAAAAACTGTAAGCCACAAACTAAAATTTGCTCAACAATAAAAGAACAAGCCATTATGCCACCTTCTTTAGCAATAATTTTAGCTTTTGCTGAGCTATCATCCAGCAAAAAGCCTGATAAGTCACCATTTGGGAGTAAATCTTCTTCTAAACTTAGGTTAATTAATTCTTGGATACATTTATTTTCGACATTTTCAATTAGCTGCATATTCATGATTATGACAAAAAAACAACACCCTTAATAAAATTTAAATATT
>CALBDR010000002.1 GCA_937927525.1 uncultured Candidatus Melainabacteria bacterium | reverse complement strand
TCGTTTTCAGATTTACTGTTGAATTACTCGGGGTCTTACTACCTGTTTTAGGAGTAACTCGGATTTGATAATTTGGGTTTGCTTGGATTTGATTATTAGACTTAAGTTCAGAAATCGGTAAATTAACAATTCCAGTTTTTTTGAATAGAAGAGTGTAGACCTGTCTTTTAGTTTGAGTGACTTTACCATTAATCACATTTATAGAGCTACTGCTGGCATCACCGATGACATCATAAGCATCAGTATGTAATGGGAATTTTAGATTATCTTTATTAGCGTCATCGTAGTCTATGATTAGGTCTAAAGTTTCACCAACTTTAACTTCTTTTTTACTTAGGCTAATGAAAAGTTCTGCCTGAGCTGCATGGGAGAGTGAAGACAGGAAGAGGGATGATATTAAAATTAATCTTGAGCTTATCTTCATTAAAGTTGTGTGCAAGAGAGATCGCTGTAATAAAAATTTAGCATTAATAGGGCTATTGCGAAAGTTCCATTTCTGAGATGCTTTTTGTGCTAGAGTATCCCTCTTCAAAATTTATTAATCTAACTTCACAAGAAATTTCTGAGGCAACTTTAAATTCTGGACATTTATTAAAGTCACTTAGATCATAATCCCCACCTTTCGTGTAGTAATCAGCATTTACAGCTTTTAGTAGTCTTTCAGCTGTGCTTTCAGAGAAAATAACTACGTGATCCACTGGTTTTAAAGCATTTAGCAGTTCAGCTCTATTGTCTTCATTGTTAATAGGACGGCTAGGTCCCTTTAAGGCTTTGACGCTACTATCTGAGTTTAGTCCTACTATTAATAGTGCTTCAGGGTCAATAGCTTTAGATGCTTCTAAATAGCGGAGGTGTCCGACGTGGAGTATGTCAAAGCAACCATTTGTGAAAATGAGTTTTTTAGAGTTGGTTTTTAAGAGTTCTTCTAGAGATTTATCGTTTAGGACTGACACTTTTATTATTTTAGCAATTAGATTTATGATTTAAAACAAATCTCAAAAGCACAATCCTTCTTTAAAGGGCACTCTTCAGGATCAGTCATCTTCGCCCATTCTTTACGAAAACATTCACGCGCTTCTACATAGTCATAGCCAAATTCAAACATTTCCTCCATTTCCCGCCCATGCATTTCAGCAAGTGCTTTTAAGGAATAGAATTCTTCAGTGTAACCTAAAGCGAGGTTGATATTAAACATACGTCGGCATAAGGGCAAACCTGTTACGGAACATTTTTCTATTTGTGAATGCTCGCTTGTCATCTTCATAATCATAGCAATTGATTTTTGATGCTAAATTACTTTTTTTAGACTAAAAACCTGATCACTTAACTTAAAATAAACAGCTTTTTGCTATAATAATTAGATAAATGAGAACTGTTCTCAAAAACGATATGAATTTAAGCCAAGTAAAACCAGGTCAAGATTTCACTATTAAGTTTATCCCAGAGGATATTGAGCTGCGTTTATGCTCACTTGGGCTTAGAGTCGGTGATATGGTGGCTTGCATCTCTAGAAACTTTAGAGGTCCAGTAGTTTTAAGAAAGAAGAATTCTTACAGTCAGCTTGCTATTAACTATAATTTTGCACAGTCAATATCTGTAAATGTAAAGTAATTAGATAATGAACATTACTAATAAATTAGGCAAGAAGAAGACTATTAATATTGCTCTAGTAGGTAATCCTAACGTAGGTAAGTCAGTTATCTTCAATTTCCTTACTGGATCATACGTAGATGTTAGTAATTATCCTGGAACTACCATTGAAGTTTCGAAGGGGATCTTGAAATTATCCAAGAAGGAGCAAGAGCTTTGCTCTTATAACTTTGAAATTGTTGATACTCCTGGGGTTTACAGCGTTTCAAATCTTTGTGAAGAAGAACTTGCAGCTAGGGATTTCATATTAAATGCAGATATTATAATTAATGTTATTTCTGTAGTTTCTCTTGATCGTGACTTGTTTTTAACTAAGCAGTTAGCTGACATGGGTAAGCCGATGTTTTTGATTTTTAATCAGCTTGATGAAGCAAAGCGTAGAAGCTTAAGCATTGATCTTGAAAATATAGCTGAACATTTAGGTTTAGATTTTATAGCAACTTCTGCCGTGAAAAAAGAAGGTTTAAAAGATTTACGTAAGACTTTAATTAATTTTGCAGATAATGCAAAAATTAAACCTGGGAAAATCTCTAAAGAAGTAGATAATTTTTCAGCTCCTTACCAGGAAATGGTTTTAGATAGAGCTACGGCTCTATTAATTGCTGAAGCTGATGCCGATTTAGCTAAGAAAAATGATATTATTTTGCCGCCTGGTGCACTTCAGAGGCGAAAAGAGATCTATGAGATTCGGCAAGCAGAAGTCCATAGTTTAATTGATGATAATGTCGCGATTTTAGAGATGAAATGGACAGATAAGTTAGGAGATCTAATTTTAAACCCGTATATTGGTTCTATTATTGCTGTCGTCGTTGTTTACAGCTTTTTATTTTTATTCCTTGGGGTTTTTGTTGCTGGTAATGTCGTAGATGTTTTAGAAAATAATGTCTTTAAGGCTTACTATGAACCTTTTGTAAGAAGTGTCGTTTCTATGGTATTTCCTATAGATGCTTCCTCTATGTCAAATCTGGTTTTCACTAAACCTATGACAGCTATTGGCACTTTACTTGCAGGCGACTATGGAGTTTTAACCCTTACTATTACTTACCTCTACGCGCTTTTAATGCCGCTGGTCTTAGGTTTTTACTTTGGACTTGCTCTTCTAGAGGACTCTGGTTATTTACCACGCCTAGCCGTGTTAACTGATGGTGTTCTTTCTAGTTTAGGAATGAATGGTAGAGCGATTATACCTCTAATCTTGGGTGGAGGTTGTGTGACCATGGCGACTGTTACCACTAGGTTACTCTCCACAGAGAAGGAAAGGTTAATTACTATGGTACTTTTAGGTTTAACTATTCCATGCTCAGCCCAGCTAGGGGTTATCCAAGGTTTACTTACTAACATAGGTGGCTTCATGCCATGGTTTATCTGGGGTGGGACTTTATTTACAGTCTTTGTCCTCACTGGTTTTATTATGAATAAATTAGTACCTGGAGATTGTGGACACTTTATTTCTGATATTCCACCGATTAGAATACCTCAGTTTGATAATGTTTTACAGAAAACTTGGACTCGCTCAAAAATATTTTTAGATGAAGCTACTCCAGCTTTCTTTACTGCAGCAGCTTTAGTCGCTAGTCTTCAAGTTACTGGTTTACTTCAATCAATTATAAATTTCTGTGAACCATTGATGGCAAAGGTTTTACTCTTACCTAAGGATGTAACTTTGAGTTTCATACTTGGAATGGTTAGGAGGGATTTCGGTGCTTTCGGTTTGATGGATATTCCATTGAATGAGGCTCAGTTAGTTACTGTCTGTGTGGTTTTAACTTTATTTGTACCGTGTATTGCGACTGTAGCTATAATGGTAAAAGAGAAAAATCTTAAAACAGCGGCTTTGATTTGGCTTAGTTCATGGGCTTTAGCTTTAGGAATTGGGGCTTTGCTCGCTCGTGGATTGTTGTTTGTTTTTTAGCGTTAGGGCTTACTCACTTGTCCAATCTCTGCGTTAGGTATTAGCCTCGAATTCTAAATACTATGTTTAAAATTTGAGGGTAAATGGTATGATGTCTATATGGAAAGTATTAAAAGAGATTTGAAGAATACTATTTTAAAGCTCTTGAAAAGCTTCCCTTGTGTGACTTTAATTGGAGCAAGGCAGGTTGGAAAGTCAACACTGTTAAAGCAAGTAGCGCCTGATGCACCTTTCTATGATTTAGAGCAGAACAGTCATTTTGAAATGATAGATGGTGACCCTGAGCTTTTTTTGAAAAATAAAGATGAACTTATTGTTATTGATGAAGCTCAGCTTTCTCCAGCTCTATTTTCAGCTTTAAGGGTAAAAATAGATCAGAATAGAAAGAAAAATTCACAGTTTTTAATTAGTGGGTCAAGTTCAGCAGAGCATTTAAAAAATATTAGTGAATAACTTGCAGGAAGAGTGGCTATTGTAGAAAATCTTACCTTGACTTGGTCAGAAGCTTTAAATAAAAAACAATCAAAATTCTATCAATC
>CALBDR010000001.1 GCA_937927525.1 uncultured Candidatus Melainabacteria bacterium | reverse complement strand
ACCATTAGGTTTCAAAGAAATTCTATCTATCCTTGGCATCCAGTATGATATAGAACCTGCTTTTATTAAGTCACCATTTCTTGGAATAGGTAATAGATCAGAACCTGAACCAGTAAAGTCACCAGCTGAATCTTTTAATGGACGCATGTCAATAACATCTGAAAGCTTATATTCTACACCTGCGCTGGTAATATAAGTTGGAATCTTTGTATAGGTGAGATCAGGGTAAGACCTTCTACCACCAAAGAATGCGCCTGAAGTGTGGTAGAAATAATCGTATGTTACTCTGATTGTTCCAGAGGGAGCAGAATATCCTTTTCTTAGAATACCTCCACCCATGGTGTAGAAGTTATCTCTCTGACCGTTATCTAAAACATATTTGTATGTAATATCTTCACTTGTGACATTATCCACAACACTTCTAAATAAGTAAATGTCACCTTTACGTAGTTTAAATCTACCAGTTGAATCTGGAGTAACATCATCATATACTAATACTGATTGAGTAGCTCCACTAACTGAAGTTGAAGCTATAGCTGTACCTCCACCAGTACGTAAAATTTTTGTTTTTCTACTTGCAGTATTAATTTCTTCATAACCTAATAAAGTAGCGGCACCATTAGGTAGACCTACGATAGTAGCTTGAGTTGTAAGAGAACCTGAAATTGATGGTGGTGAGAATATTTCTCCTGAACTATCAATTTGAACTATCCATTGTTCTGCATCTACAAAGTTATCCGCATCTCCAGATACTTCGAATGTAGCAGTACCTCCCGTTACAGCCTTACGATCAATACGCTGGCGTGTTAAAGTAACATCATTAATTTCCCAAACTCTTTTTCTTCCAACAGGGAATAAAAGAGAATTTAACTCTTTGTCTTGTAAACTAACAACACCGTCAATCTCTGCTAAGTTAGCGAAGTGATTTGCTCCAAATCCAATACTTTTTGCGTCTCTTAGACTATATTCAGTACCAGAATTTGAATCCATATCTAGATCAAATACATGTAATCTAAATTTATCATCAAACTCATCAATATTACGTAGACGTACAGTACCAATTTGAGTACCACCTAAATTCGCACCGTTGTATATACCCACTTCACCAAACGAATCTAGAGTACCTACTAACCCATTAAGTGAGTCAGCGAGAAAATAATTACCATATCTTGCAGTGATATATTCATTTGTTTTAACATCTAGATCAGAAGGTGTAGTAGTACTTCTTGGTTTTGCAATTCTTATAGGTGGATTTTGAGCTCCTCTCTCAATTCTATTACCACCAACGAAAGCTATACCACCTGATATTCTATATTGAAGATAAGCATCATCACTATCTTTAGTGATCTTTAATCCAAAAGTACCTTGAGGTGCATCGTTTACGATAAAGTCACCAGCAATATCATCTGTACGCGAAGCAAGTAATCTTCCTAACTCATTTAAAGAATTATCACCAGTTTGAATAATTCTAGCTACACCGTTAACTACTTTAACAAGAGGATAAAATGTTTCACCAGCAGCTTTATCAGATTCTTTCTTAAGAGTTAAAGTAATCTTTAATCGATCGGCACCAGGAGAAGTAACGTTAGGAGTAGCACCTGAGTTATCATATAAAGCAATATTATCAGCAGTTGTTAAAATCTGTTCAGATAATATATACCCAACTACTTCATTAGGTTTATCATTAAACTTATCAAGTACTAGAGATTGTTGTTCTACTGAAATTAAATGACCAGCAACGTATGTATTAAAAGCTGGAGTCTCAATAAAAGAAGCTTTGTTAATGGCAAAATCAGCGCCTGAGTTAGCTTTGATTGTAAGTTGCTTAGCGCCTTCGGTAGGGTGAGTATAATCTAAAATACCTGATGGTTCAAATATTTTAGGACCCGCTGCTGTATTACTTGATGTAAGATCATTAGATGTTGTATACTTAACAAGTATAACATCATCAGCACCACCTGTTCCAGGAATAACAGCTTTGATAATAGCTTTTACACCAGAAGTATTATCTGTAACAACTAGACCAACAAGCTCTGTAGGAGCAATATCATCTACTGCAGCAGTAGGAAGAGCTGTAACCCTTACAGAGCCTAGCGGAGCAAATGCACCACTGAGGGAACCAGCACTACCGAATATACCACCCTCTTTAAAAATATAAGATGCCATTCTAGCCATTTCTGACTGAATAATTGTTTGCATCTGAGTAAGCTCACGAGCCTGCAATGCGCGACCATTGTTAAATAGAATTCTATGATAGTGATCACTATCTCTATAATCATCGTTATATTGACTAAGAAATGTTGTGCTAGTTAAATTAGTCGCCATTGTATATCCTTAAAGTTTTACAATAAGTTTAATATCTTCAGATCCATCTACTTCTCTTGGAACATCAGTTGTGTTATTAATGTATAAAATATCTCCAGAGAAAATATCGATTTCTGGATTTGTAAAGCTAGAAATATTTAGAGCACTTAACCCTGCTTGAGGAGGAGAACCAGTTAAACTTGACGAGATTGAAATGGTACTACCAGCTTCAAAACTATCAAAACCAGTAACTTCATTTTGATGATACCAAATAGTAGAATCTTCGGCATAATCAATAACACCTTTAGCATCTGTTGCAGATTGAACAGCATAAACATCCTCACTAAATGAGATAGTTTCAGGGTCAGTAAGATTAATCTTAGCTAAAGCTGTTCCTTCTGTACCAGTAAATTTACTTGCTGAATTATACTGTAGAGGGTTTTTCCATAAAGCAACTTGTCTGTACTGATTATCTACAATCCATTTTCCACTTACATTTCCTTCAGGCTTAACATTAAACATTAATGCTGAGGTTCTAAAATCATTAATAGGATTATTTCCTAAACCTTCTTTAGGTCCGAATACAGGTGCAATTTCACCACCAGTACCACCAGAAAGTTTTATGTTTGCTTTAGTATAACCAGAGCCCATAGAATTAAGGAATGAAGCATTTGTACTATCACCTACTTCTACTGCCTGAATAGCTCCATTTGCATTTACAATAAGT